>SVRU01000001.1 GCA_015064665.1 Oscillospiraceae bacterium | reverse complement strand
TTAGCTATTGCCGATGCTTTGTACCCGGAGGATGGTTCCGACATCGACACCATAAACAAGAATATTCGTGGTTATATATACCGCTTTAGAAAGTCGTTTGAGCCAATCTGTAGGAACAAGCTCATACCACATTTCCTTTCGTCTGCCGGATAAAAGTTCCTCATATCTTACCGTATCCTCTCCCTCGTAGGTCAATCCCTCGCGAACACCGGTATGCAGCGCGCAATTCACGACCTCCGTTTTTTCGAGAATGTGGCTTGCGTTTGCGTGTGCCATAACGGTTTTTTTGGAAAAATCGGTTTGGCTGTAATGATCCATGATTCCGCTGTCATTGTTTTTTGAACATAGCTTTAGTCCCTCCGTGTATTGTAGAAAAACGCCAAAGGGTGCGAAGCTTCCGTCACTCGGACGTCCGTATTGCTTTTTCACTTCTGTCATTCTTATCAGATGGCCATCACTGGTTGCGTCAACAGTTATATCTGCCTTGATCGTAATTCGCTGTGTTCCGTTAAAAGCAAGTACGCCAACAATACGATCACTCTCCCAATACAAGCCAATAACGCTATGACGGCATAAGACCTTAACACCGCTTTCTGAAAGTCGTTCTGTAAGGCGAATCTGGCGTTGTTCCCAATGCCGATGGTTTGTCAGAAATACGGTGTCAGCTTCGCTTTTACGGTCGTCCTCCTCGTAGCTTCCGCCGCGCGCTCCGTAATAATAGCCCGTCACGTTGCCGCATACGTGCATACCACCGATGTTTTCTCCAAATTCAAGCAGTATAACCGTTGCCCCCTCTTTTGCGGCAGAATCGGCAGCATAGCAACCTGCGCTTCCCGCACCGACACAAAGTACGTTGCAGCAGTAATCAAAATCGGTTATATTGCAAGCTTTTTTCACCACAAGCCCGTTTTCAAGCATTGAAAGTATCATCTGTCATTCTCCTTTGCGTAGAAATAACCTGCCTCAAAGGCCTCGATCGGATTCTCATAAATATCGTCACACAGCTTATCGGCATTTGCCTCTCCGTAAAATACAGGTGCCATATACAGAATCTTTGCGTCAATGCCAAGCGAGCCCCATTTTTTGTAGACATCAAGCTTGATGCGGTTCTCATCGGTGTCGCGCACCAAAATATGAAGGGCATAGCGTCCCGGATAAAAGGTTGATTCTATTTGCGCACCGCTATATGCCGTGAGCAATTTACTCTTCACTTTTTCAATATTGTCACAAACAAATAATACCGTAAAGTGCTTTTTGCTTGACCTGTTTGTCGTATCCAATATTTTCTTGGCAAACAGATGCGTAAGCCCTTCGTTTGTTTGCACGGTTACGTCGTGAATAAGATCCGGCTGTTGCTTGATATTAACAACGCGGCACTTGAGTAATATATCCAATTGCTTTTGGACGATATATTTACACATAGCAAATTCAAATCCGTTGGTGTTCTGTTCGTTCTCTCTGAAAAGAGAGAGCGAATTAAATATACTCAAAAGCTTTGCTCCTTCTTCTGTTTTGGTACAATAGTGCTTATAACGAAAGCTGCGCAGCGGCACTCTAATTTAATAAATCTCTAATAATTTTGACCTCACGCAACAATGGCTGCGACTTGGTGGCATATTCGTCGTACTCATGTACGCATAGATACATGCAGCACCCGAATGCTCCTCCTGTGCGGCGCATGATATGGCATTCTCCGCCCGAAAGAAACAAAAAAGGTATTTGTAAATTTTCCTTCAGCATATTGATAATACGCAGATTTTCGATCTGCTCTTCCATATTATTTGCTCCTGTAACTATCTTGCAGATATCGGCACCGCGCCTTTGGTGCTCAAGGGCAATTTGAAGAACACGCTCGGCAGGAGTGAATTTGAACACGTGCGAGGACATAAGCACCTCCGCACCTCTGTTATGAAGTTCGGTTATGAGCTTCATTTGCTTTTCTACCGCTTCTTCATTCATTGTCAGCTCGCCTTCGCAGGCGTCAAAGAAATCGCCCATTACGTCGCAAAGTGTCGCACCGCATTCTGCAAGCTCAACAATTTCATCTGCAAGTGTATCGTCTGATTTTCCTACGTTTGAAATGTGATCGCGATAATTGGTAACGTATACAGGCAGATCAGTATAAGCAAAAAGCTCTTTATAAGTGTCAGCGTTTCTATATTCCGTCTTCAGCTTGCAGAACTGCATACCGATAGCTTCTGCGCCCTCCTTGACGGAAGCGTCGATTAGCTCCTTTATTCTGTCGGAATTGTCTGCTTGTACCATTGAGGTCAGCAAAGGTTTGTCATATTTCAAAAAAGTTCGTTTATTCATACTACGTCCTTCCCATCGCATTTCTTCCACCGTCAATCATAATGTTTTCGCCATTGATAAACTGTCCTTTTTCCGAAGCGATAAACAGGCAAAGATCGATGATTTCCTGCGGCTCGGCAGCTCTGCCGAGTAAAGTTTTCATTTTCACCATATCGGCTCTTGTAAGCACGGGACCGGGCGAGATGCAAACACACCTTATTCCGTATTTTTCACCAAACTGCGCGATTGATTTGGTGAGTCCGTACATAAGTCCGGCCTTGGATGTGGAATAATCCATTCCGTATTTACTGCCCTCCGCTCCGGTAATAGAGCCGATGTTTATAATAAGCCCGCTCTGTTGCTCTCTCATCTGTTTTAATACGGCGTGAGCGAAATAAAAAGGTCCTTTGAGATTCACATCGATTCCCCAATCGTAAACGTCTATCGGTACGTCCGGAAATTCCGGATACTTTTCCCGATCAACCTTACACATTCTGAATGCAGTTCCTCCTGCAAAATTCGCCATAATATCTATTCTGCCAAACTCGCGGACAGCTCTGTCTCTCACGGTGCATACCTGCGAATAATCTCGCACGTCGCAGACGGCGCCTATCACTCTGCCGCCGCCTTTTGCGTTGATGACGGCAACCTTTTCTAAAAGAGCTTCTTCATTTACGTCGCACATAACGACGTTACCGCCAAGTGACGCGAAATTCTCAGCGAACAAAAGCCCCATACCCGAAGCTGCACCGGTAGATATTGCAACCTTGTTTTCAAAATTCATGGGTTTTTCCTCCAAGATGATTTTGTTAAATTGTATCATAAAAAAACGACGAAAACAATCTGTATTTTGATATAATATTGATGTTTTTGATACAAAATTTTAGAAATCAATTGAAATATAATACATAAAATGATATAATTAGTCAAGAAAGGAGGCGATTATAAATGGAGCTTAAAAATATAACAGTAACCGAGGTGCATAACGCAGTTACCGTTTACTCTGAAAAAAGCAGACTCGACAGAATGATAAGCAGAAAATTTTATGGACTTTCTTTTTGCAAAGAAGGGCAGATAACCTATATTCAAAATGGCTCTGAATACGTCTCAAATAGACATTGTGCGGTCATTTTGCCAAAGGGTGGAACGTATTTCATTAAAAGAGATAAGAGCGGTGCTTTTCCGGTTATCAATTTTGATTGCCTTGATTTTTTATGTGATACGATTACCGTTATTCCCGTTCAGAATGCGGACGAGCTGATAGCCGATTATGAGCGAATGAAAAAGCTCTTTTGCTTTGATGAAAACCGTGCGCAAATATTCAGTATTTTTTACGGTATGCTTCATAAGCTTTCCTACGATAATATCCCGCGTGAACTACTTGGCGCAGTGCGGTTAATAAACAGCGATTATTGTGACACTGCTCTTACAAATACGAAATTGGCAGCTGAATGCAATATAAGCGAGGTTTATTTCAGAAAGCTTTTTACAAAGCATTTCGGCATTTCGCCAAAGCAATTTATTATCGATCAGCGTATCCAAAAGGCGAAACAACTGTTGGCGGAAGGTTCATTGAGCGTTTCTGTAATTTCAGAAAAATGCGGTTTTTCAAATCCATATCACTTTTGCAGACTTTTTAAACAGCATACGGGAACCACAACCTCTAAATACAGAAAAGAAAATTTGATATATGAAATATAGGTTGGTATCTGTTTTATAAATATAGAATACTTAAAGACCGCAAAAAGAAAAAGATTCTGTTATTTTTCTTGCTATGCGAAGCTTCTTTATATTCGGAGAAAAAACAGAAGATAAATTTCACTTATTCTTAAAAAAATTAACTGCAATTATTGAAAAACAGCAAACTATACGATATAATAATTTCAAGCAGGATTCTTGCATAATACACTAATAAGGAAGAATTTTTATATGAAAAAAATCATTGGAATCGCTCCGGCACCGTCAATGGTAACTTCCGATGAATGCAGCATGAAGAACCATTACAGATTAGGATGCAATTATATAGAACGGACAGCGGAAGCGGGATGCGTTCCATTAGGGCTGGCGCCCGTTAATTATTGGCTATCCGAAGAGGCATTAGAGGCGTGTGACGGTTTTTTGGTACAAGGGGGCGCGGAATTTTATCCATATCACTTTCAAATCATTCACCATGCCCTGACCCGTGGCAAAAAATACCTGGGAATTTGCCTTGGAGAACAACTCATATACGTTTATTTTGAGATTCGACGCAGAGTAGAAGAGCGCGGATACGAGGGTGATCTTATAAAAGCTATTTGCGACTACATTGATGAGCAAGGTCCTGATTTCTCAGTCCAGCAAAAAATACCCGGGCATCGCAAAGAGCTGCCTCCAAGAGGAAACGAGGCTCAGGCGAAACACGGCGTCAATATTGTTCCCGGGACGCTTCTCTACCGCGTGCTAGGCAAAGACAGTGTGGAAATTTGTTCTTTCCATTATCTTAACACGCCTCCCACCCAAAACCTTGTAACAATAAACGCATGGTCTGCGCTCGGTGACGGAGTCGTTGAAGGAACAGAATACGGAAACAATATTTTAGGGGTGCAGGGTCACCCGGAGGTTGATGCGCTTTTGCCCGAAATATTTGCTTTTCTCGCTGAAGATTAGTCTGCACTTACTACTCGAATAAAAAGAGAGGAGATTCAACTGTGAATTATTTAATTCCACCAAACAAAAAACAGTATAAGGCAAATCTGCACTGTCACAGCGTGCTTTCGGACGGAAAGAAAACTCCCGACGAGCTTAAAAAAATGTATAAGGAAAACGGTTACAGCATACTTGCGATAACAGATCATGAGCGACCCGTGTCACATCAATCGCTTAATGATGACGGTTTTATTATGCTTACAGGATACGAAGCATATATTAGACCGAGTCAAGACGGAAAATACGACACTTTTGCAGAAGAGGTTCATCTCAATCTGTTTGCAAAAGACCCCAACAACGTCGGTTTGATATGCTGCAATGAATGCTACTCCAGGTATTTAAAGCGCGACAACGCACTCGAAAATGTTACACGCATAGGCTCTGAACGCCCGCGCGAATTTACAACTGAGTATATAAACGAATTCATCAGGACAGCTAAGGATAACGGGTATCTCGTGGTTTACAATCATCCTTACTGGTCGATGCAAAAAGAGGAATCGATTTTCTTATACGATGGTCTATTCAGCCTTGAAATCTGCAATTACAGCTCATATCGCATGAACGGTCTTGAGTATTCAGGCGCGCTTTATGACAAGCTCCTTTTAGCAAACCGTCGCATTTTTTGTCACGGAGCAGACGATAATCACAACGCCGATGCCGATTACACCGATTCTTTCGGAGCTTTTACAATGATAATGCCCGAAGAGTTTACCTATTCAAGCATTGTTAAGGCCATGGAAGAAGGTGAAATGTATGCGTCAATGGGTCCCATCTTTAATGAAATTTCCATCTCCGGAAATAAAATACACGTTGAATGCTCAGAGGTTGAAAATATTTATTTATACATAGGAAGCAAAACCCCGTCATACCGTCATGCAAAAGACGGTATCGGTCTGACCTCTGCCGATTTTGAGATAAAAGAAGGAGCGCGCTACGTGCGGATTTCGATTCGCGATAAGTTTGGACGTTGGGCAGATACACGCGGATTTTTTCCGGATGAACTCGGACTCATAAAATAAAATCAATATAGTAAAGACGATATACCGAAAAGCCGACGGGAAGAAAATTTCTAACCGTCTGCTTTTTTTATTTTTACGTGTGTTTTTTGGAAATTTTGTCAATAATAAGGAATGATAAAGGCATTATTCAAAAACTAAAATTTTCGGAGAATAAAATGAGAAGCATTTACAATTTTAATGAAAAATGGGCATTTTCCAAGGAGGCGTGTGAGATTCCGCATAAGATGCCTGAAAATTGGCACTGGGTAAACCTGCCCCACACATGGAATAATATTGACGGTCAGGACGGCGGCAACGATTATTATAGGGGAAAATGTTTTTATGCGAAGACACTCGAAAAAAACGAGCTGCCTAAAAGAGAAAGGTACTATATTGAGTTCAAGGGAGCAAACTCAAGTGCCGACTTATATTTAAACGGAGAACACGTCGCACACCACGACGGCGGATACTCCGCCTGGCGTGTCGATATAACCGACTTCATCAAAAGAGAAAATCTTTTTGTTGTTGCTGTTGATAACTCGCCAAATGAAAAGGTTTATCCGCAGGTTGCCGATTTTACGTTTTACGGCGGACTTTACAGAGATGTCAATATTATTTGCACGTCAAATACACACTTTGATCTTGAAAACTTTGGCGGTGACGGTTTGAAAATTACACCTTCAGTTATAGATAAGAATGCAAAAATTGACGTTGACGTTTGGGTCAAAAATCTTGGCGACAGACATAAATTACGTTACACGGTATTTGATGCAAACGGTGATGAGGTTGTTTCGGCAGACAGCAGCGAAACAAATGTCAGCCTTCATATTGAAAATGTAAATCTGTGGCATGGAAGACGGTCGCCATATCTTTACACACTGAAGGCTGAAATTATTTCAGGCGATGATATTCTTGACACGGTAACCTCGAAATTCGGATGCCGAAGCTTTACTGTTGACCCTGAACGCGGTTTTATTCTTAACGGTGAGGAATATGCCTTGAGGGGCGTGTCGCGCCATCAGGACAGACAAGGCATCGGCAACGCTCTTTCCACAGATCATCACAGAGAAGATTTACGCCTTATTGAAGAGATTGGAGCAACTGCAATACGTCTTGCTCATTATCAGCATGATAGATTTGTTTACGACCTGTGCGACGAGATGGGATTTATTGTTTGGGCAGAGATTCCCTACATCTCAAAGCATATGCCGAATGCGCGCGAAAACACCGTCACTCAGATGAAAGAGCTTATAACTCAGAATTACAATCACCCGTCTATTATAGTATGGGGGCTTTCAAATGAGATAACAATAGGCGGAGAGAGCGAAGATCTTATTGAAAATCACAAAATATTAAATGACCTCTGTCATGAAATGGACAAAACAAGGCCCACCGTGGTTGCAGCGGTATCCCCCTGCCCTATCGACAGCGAATATCTGAAAATACCAGACCTCATCTCTTATAACCATTATTTCGGCTGGTACGGCGGTGACGTTTTAATGAACGGGTCATGGTTTGATAATTTTCACCGCACTTACCCCGATATTCCGATTGGCTGCTCCGAATACGGCTGCGAGGGGCTCAACTGGCACAGCTCAGAGCCGAGTCAGGGAGATTACACCGAAGAATACCAGGCTTACTATCACGAGGAGCTTATAAAGCAGCTGTTCAGCCGCAAATACCTATGGTCAACTTTCGTATGGAATATGTTTGACTTCGGCGCAGACGCAAGAATGGAGGGCGGAGAGCCGGGTCAGAATCACAAGGGTCTTGTCACATTTAACAGAAAATATAAAAAAGACTCGTTTTATGCTTATAAGGCATGGCTTTCGGATGAGCCGTTCGTTCATTTATGCGGTAAAAGATACGTCGATAGGGTTGAAGAGGTCACCCGTGTCACCGTTTATTCGAATTTAGGCGAGGTTGAGCTGTTTTTGAACGGCAAAAGCCTTGGAAAAAAGAAAAGCGACTCTCACTTCTTCTATTACGACGTTCCAAACAAGGGAATGAGTGAGCTTATCGTAAAAGCGGGAAAATATGAAGACAAAGGTGCATTGCGAAAGGTTGACAAAATCAACGAAAAATACGTTTTGAAGGATGGGGGCGCAATACTCAACTGGTTTGATATTTCAGCACCCGAAGGATTCTTTTCCATTAACGATAAGCTGTCGGACATTATAAAAAACAGCGAGGGCAAAGAAATTATTGATTCGATTTTTGCACGGGTGCAGGGATTTGGAGATTTTGGCGAGCTTAACAATAACGAAGGAATATGGGATATGATGGGTTCCTTTACTCTTTTAAGACTTTCGGGTATGCTCACAACGATGGGAATTAAGCTATCAAAGGAAGAGCTTCTTGAAATTAATAAATCCTTAAACAAGATATGTAAATAATTATTTACATTTCCCCCTTTTTATTTCTTTACGAAATCTTAACGTTTAAAGGCAGCTCAATTTTTTCGAGCTGCCTTTTATAGTGTTTTATTTTACCAGACCGTTAATAAAGGACAGAAGGTCATCCATTGTGAATATTGACAGAATAAGCAGACCAACTAGAATAACCGAAACGATAGCTGCTTTTATCCAGGAAACGTCAGAATTTTCAAGAAGCTGTTTCGCTTTATCTATTTTATCTGCGGGGATGTAAAATTTTGCCGATGAGAAATCAATTTTTTCTGCCTTATAGCCTTTCTCGCTTGATTTCTTTACGTACTCGTCATAGTTTAATTCTTCCTGCCCTGCCCTTTTCACTATGTAGGTAATCTGACCGTTACTTTTCGAAAGCGCGGAGCGAATTGCAAAGGATTTATCAAGCTTCAGCTCCGAAAGTGTTTTTGCTGATTGCTCGTCCGTTGCATTATGACGTAAAATCTGACTGTATAGCGACCGCGTAAACATTCTGTAATAAGTAAGGAAAAAAACCGAAACGCAACCGACAATACATAGCAATATCAAAAAGACTCCTATCGGAAAATTTATTCCGAAATTCTCATATTGGCTGAAATTAAGAAAAAAGAACTCTTTGATTATCTGCATAGTTTCTCCTCTGATTATTATATTTGATTAAGAAAATCCTTGCCGCACAAAGCTTCAAGAAGCTCGTCAAGATCCTCGTTATTTTCATAATAGAGAGTAAGAGTTTTCTTTCTTCCCTTGCCTTCTATTTTAACCTTCCTTCCAAGATGAGACTGTACTCTAATTTCCATCTCGCGAAAATAATCGACCATAGGAATGGGTTCTTCCTCGGGCTCCGGCTTTTTAGGTTTATTTGCCTTTTTGACCTCTTCCTCAAGCTGACGCACCGAAAGGTCGGAAACTATAACCTTTTCTGCAAGAGCAAGCATATCACCACGGTTTTTAAGTCCGAGAAGGGTTCTTCCGTGACCTGCTGACAATTCCCCGCTTGCTACGAGAACAAGCACCTCTTCAGGCAAATCAAGAAGTCGTGTAGTATTGGCAATTGCGCTTCTGGATTTACCGACCTTCATTGAAAGCTCCTCTTGAGTAAGCTGATATTCCTCGGACAAAGCTTTGTACGCCATTGCTTCTTCAATCGGATTAAGATCCTCACGCTGAATGTTTTCAATAAGAGCTATTTCGGCAACCATTCTGTCGTCTTTATCAAGAATAATAGCAGGAATTTCGCCAAGACCGGCAATTTTAGAGGCTCTAAAGCGCCTTTCTCCTGCAATTATCTGATATCTTCCCGACCCGTATTCACGTACGAGTATAGGCTGTAAAAGTCCGTTCTGAGCAATTGATTCAGCCAACTCTTCAAGCGATTCTTTATCAAAATTCTTTCTTGGTTGATCACTTTTGGGGTCTATAAGCGATAATTTTATTAAAGATATTTGGTTTTCCTTGTTTTCTTCCTCTTTTTCAAGAGTATTTTCAAGAAATATTGCATCAAGACCTCTTCCAAGGCCGCTATTCTTTTTAACCGGCATATTATTCTCCTTAATTGGTAAATTATGGTAATTATTAAACTATTTTTAGAAATTCAGATAAAAAATAGTGTATTTTATCAAAAGTTGTCGTATGTTTCACGTGAAACAAAACATTTAATTAGAAATATTACACTTAAATTCTCATCATAAGCTCTTTAGCAACTGCTGCGTATTCAAGAGAGCCTTTGCCATATGGGTCATGATAACAAATAGGTTCACCGTATCCGGGAGCTTCTGATATTCTGACAGTTCTGGATATTGGAACTTTAAATAACTTGTCTGCATAATATTTCTTAAGCTCTGCTACAACTTGATTTGTTAACGTAAGTCTTCCATTATACATAGTAAGAAGTATTCCCACTATCTGTAAATCAGGATTATAAAGCTGTTTAATACGTTTTACAGTATTTAAAAGTTGCGACATACCCTCCAAAGAGTAGAATTCACACTGCATGGGTACTACAATGCCGTCTGAAACCGATAAAGCCTTTACGGTAAGCATTCCAAGCGAAGGGGGGCAATCTATAAATATGTAATCGAAATCGTCTTTTACGGAATCAAGAGCGAGCTGTGTAAAATTTGTTGTGTCATCAAGCTCATGCAGCTCAAGTTCTGCACCGGCAAGGTCAATATTAGAGGAAATTACAGATAAATTCTTAAATTTAGTCTTGATTACAGCTTCTTCAATAGGACATTTTCCTATTATAACGTCATATATAGTCTTTTTAACCTTAGATTTAGCTATTCCAAGACCGCTTGTTGCATTTCCCTGCGGGTCCATATCAATAATAAGAACTCTTTTGCCTTTATTGGCAATTTGCGCGCCTATATTAACACAAGAAGTTGTTTTACCTACTCCACCCTTCTGATTCGAAAATGATACTATTTTAGCCATTATATTCTCCTAATTAAAAACATATACTAATTTATTATATTATACAATTATTTCGATGTTTTGTCAATACAAAATTAAGTAATATAAATATTTAATATAATATTCATTTTTTACTTTATTTCACGTGAAACATACGAAAATGCATTATAATTATAAGTCCTTATATCATAATTTTGTATTTTCCAACGTTATTATAACATTGTAAATAGGCTTAATAAATTAAATTTACATAAGAAAACAAAATTTAGTTATAAAAAGCTTTAAAATAAAACTATTTCAACTTAATATAATACAATAGATAATAAAAAAGGATATAATTAAAATAATAAAAAATTGTTTCACGTGAAACATCTTAGTAGGCTAAAATATAGGTATTATAATCATTTTTTAACCACTAATTTACTTGTTTAATTAAATACAAAAAACATTGTTTCACGTGAAACAATGAAATAACTAACTTAATAGTACTAAAAAACATAAATATATAATTTTTTGTAATGAAAAGATAGTCCATCTATGATAATTACCTAAACACCTAAAATTCGCTAATAAAACAATTATATTACAATTAATATAATAACTTTAATAGCAACACAAGCAAAATTTAATCAAAAAATTAATCAATATTTTTAAAAAACCTTTTTAATATTATATTTAAAAGTACAATATTAATTGTTTAAAGCTGCTTTATTAACTTACAAAGGACTTCAACCTTCCATACTATATATTTTGACTATTTTATTAATCTGAGAATAATTTTCTCTAACATAGTTCATCTTTATAGTTATCAATAAACATTAATACATTAATTTTATATAGATTGTTATAAATTTACGTTATTTAGAGAAATTAAGACATTAAATTGGTAAATTTTGTAAATTAATCACTTCTCCGGTGATTTATTCGCAGTTTTTTTATTTTTTGAATATTTAATGTGTAATTTTTACGATTATATAGATTTTTAAACATTTTTTTCTCTTATTATTCCCTTAATTTTTTATATTTTTTCGTAATAAAAACGAAAAAATATAAAAATAATCAAATATTTATTTTAAAAAATGTGTAATAAACTATTTTAAATTTAACAAAAATATATATTATTATGGTGAAGTCTTTATAATTTTCTTTTATTTTGAGTATAAAAGTGGGGAATTATATATTTTTCTATCTCTATATTTTTATTGTTTTGGTTACATATTGATTTTTATATTTTAATGATATATAATTATATTGTTAATTTTATTTTGGAGAAATCTATATGAAAAATTGTAAAATTTATCTTATAAGACACGGCCAAAGTCTCGGCAATTTAAATAGATTATATCTCGGACATACGAATCTTGATTTAAGCGAAGAGGGATACAGACAGGCTGAAATTACCGCTGACTTTTTAAAAGACGTTGATTTCGACTTAATATATTCAAGTGATCTTTTGCGCGCTCATAATACAGCCGTCCCACACGCTAAAATGAGGAACCTTGATATAATTGATTCAATAGAACTCCGCGAAATTTATCTCGGAGATTGGGAAAATAAAGAAATAGAATATCTTATTGAAAATCACTATAACGATTTCGTAATCGGATGGAAGGATAATTTCGGCACTTTCACAGTTCCCGGAGGAGAGAGCGTAATAGGAGCAGGGAAACGTTTTTTTAATAAAGTTTCAGAAATCGCAAAATTAAATATGGGAAAAACGGTGCTTATTACGGCACACGCTGCTGTTATCCGCGTATTTTGGGCACTTATAAGCAACGTTAAGCCTGAAAATATAGCAACCGAAGTTCAGTTTCCGACAAACGCATCATACAGTATAATTGAATTTGATGAAGAAAAGTTCATTCCCGGTGAATATTCTTGTGATTCTCATTTCAATTCTAAACCTATACAAACCGTTTAAATTTATTTTTTAAAAAGCCGACTTAGATAAAACTAGTCGGCTTCTTTTTATTTGTCGTGTATCGACGGAATTTTATATTTTCTTATTGATTTTTATATATATATATGTTATAATATAGTATACCATATAAAAAAGCTATAGCTATGCCTATTTTAAATTTTAGAAGGGAAGGAAATGATATGAGCGAACTTAAAGATATCACAGCCCTGATGCTCGAAATAATACAGGACAAGCTGCCTGCAAAATCGGTTTTCAACCTATGGTTTGGAAATTTTGAGCTTGTTTCTCTCACTGATGAAAAAGCTATTTTCCTTACTCCTACGGCTTTAAGGAAAGATATTTTACAGAATAAATATAAAGAAATTATTTCAAACGCTCTTGAAGAGGTTATAGGCTTTTCTCTTGAAATAGAAATAACAAGTCCTCCTGAAATAAAGCCGGAAACGGTAATTATAAACGACAACGAGCCCGAGGAAAAACCCGATCCGATTGAAATTCAGACAAAGAAAAATAATATAAACAGCATAATCAACGATCTTTCAACTGCTCCTCAAAAGGAAGAATATACCTTTGATAACTTTATTGAGGGTGAATCGAATAAATTCGTTAAGGCTGCGTGTCTTGCTGTTTCGAAGGATCCTACTTATTATAATCCTCTTTTTATTCACGGTCATTCGGGTCTTGGAAAAACACACCTTTTGTATGCCGTTATAAACGAGCTTAAGAAAAATCATCCATCTTTAAAGATTGTTTATAAAACCTGTGAGGATTTTATGAACGAGCTTATTGAGGCAATATCAAAAACAGCAACTACGTCGTTTAAAGAAAAATACAGAAAAGCCGACGTTCTTCTTATAGACGATATTCAGTTTATAGCGGGAAAGGTTGCGACGCAGGAAGAATTCTTCCATACATTCTCCTCTTTGTACGAATCGGATAAACAGATTATTCTTACAAGCGACCGTCCTCCAAAGGATATACAACCCCTTGAAGACAGACTTCGTTCAAGATTTGAGGGCGGACTTATTGCAGAGGTCTCGCCTCCTTCATTTGAACTGAGAACCGCTATTATTAAGAAAAAATCCTCTTCAATGAATCTTCTTATATCAAACGAGCTTGTTGATTATATGGCTGAAAGACTTCAAAGGAACATAAGACAGATTGAAGGAGTATTAAAAAGACTGTACGCTCTTCATTCTCTTTCTCAGACACCGGTTACGAAAGAGTCTATAGACCAATCAATTTCGTTTATAGACCCGGGTAACATTCCTACGGGAGTTATGGTTGAAAAAATACTTTCGGTCATTACAAAGCATTTTGGCATATCTACGGAGGATATAAAATCAAAGAAGAGAACCGAAAATATTTCGAATGCGCGTCATACGGCTATCTATATTATAAGAAATATGACTAATCTTTCTCTTAAAGAAATAGGAAATATTTTTGGCCGTGACCATGCAACTGTTCTTTCATCAATAGGAAAGATCGACACAAGCGTTAAAACAAAAAACAGAAGCGCTTCGGAAATCAAAAAGCTTATGAAGGAAATTAAGGGACAGTAATTAACAATTTTATGTTGATATGTTAATAAATTCTTGTTTAAATGATGTTTTAAATTTTGTTTTTAACTCATTATTTTTTATAAACAGCATTTCAACACTAAAAGTTAAAATCAAACCTTTAAAAAAGCTAAGATTTATAAAGATAAATTAACGATATCAACATTTCAACATATCCCAATTACTATTATTACTACAAATACATAATTGTGTGTTTTGCATGCAAAATTTTTTCAAATTGAAAAAAGGAAGGCTTAAAAATGAAATTCACCATACATAAATCTGAATTTATGAAGGTTTTAACTCCCGCTATGGGCACGGTTTCAAATAAAAATACCATAACCTCGATAGAAGGTGTTCTCATAGAAACGCTTGACGACGGCACTATTCAAATCTCAACCTACGATATGAATAAGGGTGTGAGGGCAGTGTGTCAGGCTACCGATATAGAAAGAAACGGCAAATATATAATAAATGCGCAAAGACTTTATCAAACTCTGAGAGTTCTTCCCGACGACGATATTACAATAGACATAAACGAAAAGCTTAATTGTGAAATATCCTGTGGAAAGTCTAATTTCTCCATATTTGCTGCAAGGGGAGAGGATTTTCCTAATCTTCCCGACCTTGTCTCAGAGAGGGGATTTGAGGTTTCATCGTCAATTCTTAAAAAAATTATAGGCAAAGTAACTCATTCAATAGCCGTTCAGGATAACAGAGCTATGCTTATGGGTGCATACTTTAAAATTAATAACGAAGGAATGGAAGTTGTTTCCTGTGATAGCTTCACACTTTCAAAATGCAATATGGCGTGTGAAGTAAATTCTCTCTATAACAGCAACGCATCGGTTGATTATTCCTTTATTATTCCGGGGCATGCTTTATCCGAGCTTACTAAGATTCTTCCCGATGATGATGAATTTAAATGCACTGTTTATCTTTCAAGAAAGCATGCAATTATAAAATGCGACGAAATAATATTCTTTACAAGAACGATTGATTCGGATTATATCGACTATAACAGAATTATCCCGAAAGAAAACGATATCTTTATTACCGTTAACAGAGAAAGAATACTTTCAGCTCTTGAAAGAGCAAATATTATTGCTGAAGAAAAAATTCAGGGAAGCGGTAAGAGCTACGTAAAAATATCCGTCGAAGAGGATTCGATAATTCTTTCGTCCTCATCTGTAAACGGTAAGGTATTTGATGAGATGGACTGCATACACGAGGGCGGTAATATTGAAATAGGCTTCAATTGCAGATATCTTATAAACAGTATAAAAGCTGCTGAGGGAGAAGAAATAATAGTTTCACTTAAAACTCCGACTCAGGCAATTACGATACAGCCTAAAACAGAGGATGAAAAATTCAATTATTTATATATGGTTCTTCCCGTAAGAATGAATGAAAAATAATGAAAATAAAAAAATTCAAGGCTAGGAATTTCAGAAATATAGAAAGCTGTGATATTTCCTTTTCAGAGGGTGTGAATTTTATCTACGGAAATAACGCCCAAGGAAAAACGAATGCTGTTGAGGGTATTTATATTTTCGCGAGAGGAAAGTCGTTTCGGGCAAATGATGATTCAGAGCTTGTAAAATTCGGTACGGACGGATTTCATATCTTTATAGAGTATGAGGATAAAAAAGGAATAAACAGTCTTGAGTATTCGCTTTTTGGAAAGGAAAAAAGAAGAAAAAAGAACGGCTATAAGATAGATAAAGTTAAAGAAATGATTGGAAATTTTAAAGCCGTGATGTTTTACCCCGACGACCTTTTACTCGTAAAGGATACGCCGGAATTAAGGCGTTCATTTCTTAACGTCGCGATAAGTCAGTGTTACGACAGATATATAAGCTGCTATTCAAATTATAAAAAGGCGCTTGAAAACAGAAACTGTCTTTTAAAATTTGCATCAAAGGGAATGTTCGTTGATGAAAACGAGCTTATATCCTGGTCGTATTACATGGCTGAGTATGCTTCTTATATCTACGTTATGCGAAAAGAATATATAAAAAAGCTCGAAGTATATTCAAAGGCGATTATGATTGATATATCCGATGGAAAAGAGGAGCTTGAACTTTTATATAAGAGTGACGTAAAAAGCGACACGGACGACAGAAAAGAAGCCGAAGAGGAATACAGAAAGATATTCACCTCCGAGATGGAAAGAGAGCGGGCGTGCGGCACGTCTCTTTTCGGAATACAGAGAGATGATATAGTAATTAATATAAACGGCAAATCAGCCAGAAATTTCGCCTCACAGGGCCAACAAAGGTCGATAGTACTTGCATTAAAGCTTGGCGAGGGTGAGGTAAACCGAGATATTTGCGGAGAATATCCCGTATTTCTTTTTGACGACGTATTAAGTGAGCTTGATGAAAAAAGACGCGATTTCGTGCTTCGCGGTGTCGGAGAAAGGCAGATAATAATAACCTCCTGCGAAAAAGAAGAGAAAAAAATAAGCGGGAAAAAAATAGAAGTAAATAACGGATGCTATAACTGATATGTATTTACACATAGGAAACGGCGAATCTATAAAAAAAGAAGAAATAATAGGTATTTTTGACCTTGATACGTCAACCGTGTCTAATATCACCAAGAGGTATATAAATGAAAAGGAAAAAGAAAAGAAGGTTGAATATACCGATTTCGATCTTCCGCGTTCATTTATTATAGTCAAGGGAAAAGACGGGGAAAAGGTAAAGCTTTCAAGAATATCTACGTCAGGTCTTCGTCAGAGAATAGAATCTGACAATTATACAGAGTAATAAAAGATAAGGAAATAAAGATGGAAAACATTGAGAACAAAGAGCTTGCGAAAAACGGTTACGATGACAGTCAGATACAGGTTCTTGAGGGTCTTGAGGCAGTAAGAAAAAGACCCGGAATGTACATAGGAACGACCTCGATAAAGGGTCTTCATCATCTCGTGTACGAGATAGTGGATAACTCTATTGACGAGGCTCTTGCGGGACACTGCGAGAGTATAAACGTTACTATATGGGAGGATAACAGCATTTCCGTTGAGGATAACGGACGCGGTATTCCTTCGGGTATGAATGAAAAGCTAGGAATTCCCACTCTCGAGGTAGTTTATACGGTTCTTCACGCCGGAGGAAAATTCGGCGGTGAGGGTTATAAAATTGCCGGCGGTCTTCACGGTGTAGGCGCGTCTGTTGTAAACGCTCTTTCCGAATGGGTTGAGGTTGAAAACCACAGAGACGGTAAGAAATATACCGAAAGATTTGAGCGCGGTATGGTAAGACGTCCGTTTAAGTGTGAGGGTGATTGCGGTGATAAGCACGGTCTTTTCGTCAGATTCAAGCCCGATCCGACTATATTCGAGGAAACGGTTTTTGATTTTGAAACCATTCTTACGAGAATGAGAGAGCAATCCTTTCTTAACGCGGGAGTAAAAATTATACTTACCGATAAAAGAGAGGGTCAGGAAAGGGAAGAGGTCCTTCATTACGAGGGCGGTATAGTTTCTTTCGTTGAATACCTTAACAGTGAGAAAAGAGGCGCTCCCATTCACCAGAACGTAATTTATATGAAGGGTGAAAAGGGCGGTTCGATTGCAGAGGTAGCAATGCAGTATAACGACAGTTATAACGAAACTATCGTTTCCTTTGCAAATAATATGTCAACGGTTGAGGGCGGTACTCATGAAACCGGCTTTAAGACAGCGTTAACCAGAGCCTTTAATAACTATGCAAAAAAGGCAGGTATTCTTAAGGGAGAGGATACTCTTTCCGGCGAGGACGTACGCGAGGGACTAGTTGCGATTATTTCGGTCAAGCTTACGGATGCTCAGTTTGAGAGCCAAACGAAAGCAAAGCTCGGTAACAGTGAAATAAGAACTCTCGTTGATTCGATAGTTTCGGCAAAGCTTGAAGAATATCTTGAAGAAAATCCTGCCGATGCAAAGCAGATAATAGAAAAAGCGTTGGAAGCTAACAGAGCGCGTGAGGCTGCAAGAAAGGCAAGAGCGCTTGCCAGACGCAAAAACGTGCTTGACGGTATATCAACTCTTCCCGGTAAGCTTGCAGACTGTAATGAAAAGGAAGCAAGGCTCACAGAGGTATATCTCGTAGAGGGAGACTCTGCGGGAGGCTCAGCAAAGGACGGACGCGACAGCCGTTTCCAAGCAATTCTTCCTCTTCGCGGTAAGGTTCTTAACGTTGAAAAGGCAAGACTTGATAAGGTTTACGCAAATACGTCGCTTATTCCTATTATTCAGGCGCTCGGCTGCGGTATAGGAGAGGATTTTGATATAGAAAAGCTTCGTTACGGCAAAATAATAATAATGGCCGATGCCGACGTTGACGGTTCGCATATCAGAATACTTCTTTTGACATTCTTCTTCCGTCATATGCGTCCTCTTATAGAAAATGGACACGTATATCTTGCCCAGCCGCCTCTTTATAAGGTGCATAAGGGAAAACAGCTCAGATACGCATTTTCTGATGCCGAGAGAGATAAATATATAGAAGAGCTTGGCGTCCACGGTGTCGAGGCTGAAAGATACAAGGGTCTTGGTGAAATGGACCCCGAGCAGCTTTGGGAAACCACAATGGACCCCGAGAGAAGAACTCTTCTTAAGGTGGATATAAACGATGCTATTGCATGTGACGAGATGTTTTCCGTGCTTATGGGAGATATGGTTGAGCCAAGACGTGATTTTATTTCCCAGAATGCAAAATTCGTAGAAAATCTCGATATTTAATTAGAGGTAACAAATGGAACACAATTATAAATCATCCGATATAGAATTTCCTCTGCAGCGAATTGAGATGCGCGATATGGAAAAGGAGGTAAAAACCTCCTTTATAGAGTATTCTATGAGTGTTATTACCGCGCGCGCGCTTCCCGACGTCAGAGACGGAATGAAGCCGGGTCAGAGAAGAATCCTTTACGCTATGTACGAGGATCATCTTACCTATGATAAGCCGTTCCGTAAATCAGCAACGACAGTCGGTAACGTTCTCGGCCGTTACCATCCTCACGGCGACTCCGCCGTTTATCAGGCAATGGTAAGAATGGCGCAGAACTTCTCCTTGCGTTATCCTTTGGTTGAGGGTCACGGTAACTTCGGTAACGTTGACGGTGACGGCGCGGCTGCATACCGTTATACCGAGGCGAGAATGAGTAAAATCGCTGACCTTATGATGAGTGATATCGAGAAAAAGGTCGTTCCGATGACCAGAAACTTCGATAATACGAGGGACGAGCCGGTAGTTCTTCCGTCAAGATTCCCCAATCTTCTCGTTAACGGCTCGGTCGGTATTGCGGTAGGTATGGCAACGAATATTCCTCCCCACAATCTCTCCGAGGTTATAGACGGCACGGTATTTAGAATAGATAATCCCGAATGCTCGGTTGACGAGCTTATGGAATACATAAAGGGTCCCGATTTCCCGACTGCAGCTATAATTTACGGCTCTAAGGGCATAAGGGATGCATACGAAACCGGAAGAGGAAAGGTTTACGTCCGTGCCCGTGCTACGATTGAGGACGAGCACAGAAGAATAATATTTACCGAGATTCCGTATATGGTTAATAAGTCTATGCTTATTGAGAGCATGGCTAATCTCGTAAAGGACAAGAAAATAGAGGGTATTACCGCGCTTCGCGACGAGTCGGGCAGGGGCGGTATGAGAATAGTGGTTGAGTATAAAAGAGAGGCGAATGCTGAGGTTATTCTCAATCAGCTTTACAAATATACTCAGCTTCAGGATACCTGCTCGGTTAATATGCTCGTCATAGTTAACGGAGAGCCGAAAACCCTGTCTCTTCCAGCGGTTCTTGACGAGTATATCAAGTTCCAGGAGAGCGTTATAAAGAAAAGATGCGAGTTCGACCTCGAAAAAGCAGAGCGTGAAAAGCATATACTTGAGGGATACAGAACCGCAACCGATAATATTGACGAGGTAATCGCCATAATCAAACAAAGCGAGTCAATTCCCGCCGCGAAGGAGAGCCTTATCGCCAGATTTGCTCTTTCCGAGGCGCAGGCGCAGGCAATCGTTGATATGACTCTCGGTAAGCTCTCGGGTCTTGAAAGACAAAAGGTTGAGGAAAGAATTGCAAAGCTTGAGGCTTTGATCGACGAGCTTAATTCTATTCTCAGCGATGAGAATAAAATAAAGGAAATACTTAAGGGTGAACTTCTTGAAGCCAAGGCGAAATTCGGAGATAAAAGACGCTCCGAGCTTGTTGAGGCAACCGAGGAAATTGACCTTGAGGATCTTATTGAAAGGCATACCTGCGTTATTACCGTCAGCCATTCGGGCTACATAAAGCGTCAGAGAGCCGACGTATATTCCGCGCAGAACAGAGGCGGAAAGGGAATTATCGGAATGACTACAAAGGAGGACGATTTCGTTGAGGACGTTCTAGTAGTTAACAGCCATTCACATCTTCTCTTCTTCACGAATAAGGGAAAGGTTTATGCGAAAAAGGCTTACAGAATTCCCGAGGCGTCAAGAACGGCAAAGGGAACCTTCCTCACTAATATTATCGAGCTTACGGAGGATGAGTTCGTAACGGCAATCATTTCAATTTCCGACTTTGAACCCGGTGAGTTTTTGACTATGGTGACAAAGCGCGGAGTTATAAAGAGAACTCTTCTCACCGATTTTGAGTATCAGAGAAAGGGCGGAAAGATTGCTATCAATCTTGACGAGGATGACGAGCTTATTTTCGTCCGTCACACCAAGGGCGATGAAAACCTTATTATCGCTACACGGGGCGGTCTTGCCGTAAGATTTGATGAAAATAACGTAAGATGTATGGGCCGTACGGCGCACGGTGTTAAGGGTATAACTCTTACGGGTGACGATTACGTTGTCGGCGTTGCCGTAGTTGACGATAGCAAGAAGCTTCTCACTATAACCGATAACGGTATGGGCAAGAGAACCGAATTCTCTGATTTCCGCGAAATGAAAAACAGAGGCGGAAAGGGCGTTTCCTGCCAGAATATCAATGAAAAGACCGGAAAGCTTGCTGCAATCATAACGGTTGATGACGACGACGATGTTATGCTTATAACGAACGAGGGCGTAATTATAAGAACGTCGGTTTCAAATATTAACGTATATTCGAGAACCGCGACGGGCGTTATAGTTATGAGACTTGCCGAAGGGGCATATATAAATAACGTGGCAAGACTTGAGAAGGCAGAGGAAATTGAAGAAGCAAGCGAGGCAATAGATCAGGAAATTGCAAAGTCAGCTCAAAACGAGACCGAAAAATCTTCTTCAGAAGTAGAAGAAGCTGAAGACGGCTTAACCGAGGAATAGAAATGAAAAGAGTTATTTCGCTGATTCTTTCTGCGGCGCTATTGATTATGCTTGTGTCGTGCGGAGAAAAAAACCGCTCGTATGATGAAGCAGAGGTAAAGGCAGCCGCAGAAAGCCTCATTTTAAAATCTGAACAGATAAACGATATATGCTGGGGCTCGGGTATCCCGTATTATGATGACGACAATTATGCAAACGGTCAGTATTATCCCGCTGACCCCGTGTATCTGAATAAGCTTGGCGTGTCAACCGTTGACGAAATACTTGAGCTTGTCGTGAGTATTTTCTCAGAGGGATATTCCGCCAGCATATATGGCAGCACCTTCTCTTCAATGACGGGTGAAAACGGAATGGTGGGTTACACCAGATACTATCAGGGCATCGATTGTATCATGGTTTATACTAAATATAAACCGATTCTTTGCGATGACGTTGAATATATTACTTCCGATATTGAGGTTATTGGCTCAAAGGGTGAAGTTGTCACCGTCAGATTGCCGATAAAAGTGACACGGGATGGCACAACGCAGGAAAAAACCATAGACGTTAGCCTAATTGAAGAGGAAAACGGCTGGAGAATAGATTCTCCGACGTATGCTGTTTTCACCGAAGAATAACGGCATAATGACAACAATTATTTACAAAAAGAGAGGAAGAAACAAATGACATTTAAGGAAAAACTTGTAAGACTCAGAAAACTTAAGGGTTTGACGCAGGATGAGTTTGCAAACGCCGTTGGCGTTTCTCGTCAGGCTGTTTATAAATGGGAATCGGGGCAGTCCTATCCCGAGGTTTCAAAGCTTCTTGAGATGAAGGCTTTGTTTAATATTTCCATAGACGATTTGCTTGACGATAACTACGAGGTAATTCTTCCCGAAAAGAAGAAGAGAAGGAGAGCGGCAAAAGAGTCCGCGCCCGCGGCAGAGGTGAATATTAATGAAGAGGTTTCATCACCTGCCATGGAGGAGATTCCCTCCGAAACACCCGCTGAAGCTCTTGTAGGCGCAGTGTCGGCTGAGGAAGAAAAAACCGAGCCCGAAGCTGCCGAGGAGGTTTATTCTGCCACCGAAGAGACGGCAAAGACCGAAACGGTGGAAGCTGATGAAGAGGAAAGCAAGAAGAAGGTAGGGTTCTTCGGCAGAATTTTCGGAAGAAAATAATTACGGAATGAATAAAAAACTCGCGCCCTGTCTATACTCCTCAAAAAAGAAAGAGAGTTCTTATGAGGGGATATCAAAAAAAGGTTATATTTGTTAAGAATACGGGCAGCCGTCATTTTGAAGAAGCGTATTTTATAATGCGTCCGGATTGTGAAGAGACGGGCGAGCCTTCCGAAACTATGATTGAGGAAGCCAACAGAATAATCAAAGAAAACTTTCAAAATAGGCGAGGCGGATTTTTTTATTCGAATAAATGGTATATCCTTGCATTTTTTCTCGGATGTGCCATAACGTTCGCCCTGTGCTTTGTGCTGGGGCTTTTGATATAATTACGAAAGGAAAAAAATGGCAAAAGAGAAAATAAGAACCGATAAAAACGTCAAGCTTCGGATAATGTCGCTTGGCGGACTTGGAGAAATAGGAAAGAATATTACGGTATTCGAATACGGAGACGATATTGTAGTTATCGATGCGGGACTGGGTTTTCCCGACGAGGATATGCTTGGCGTAGACCTTGTTATTCCTGATATAAGCTATCTTGTTAAAAATGCAGATAAAATACGGGGAATACTTATAACGCACGGGCACGAGGACCATATAGGCGCAGTTCCTTACGTTCTTAAGCAGATAAACGTGCCGATTTACGGAACGAGGCTCTCGCTTGGAATCATAGAGGGCAAGCTTGACGAGATAAATCCCGGTTACGAACCCGATCTTTATACCGTTGAGGCGGGGGACGTGATAAATCTCGGAGTTTTCAAGGCAGAATTTATTCACGTTAATCACTCGATTGCTGACGCTTGCGCAATCTCTCTTAAAACCCCTGTCGGTACGGTATTCCACTCGGGAGATTTCAAGCTTGACGTATCTCCGATAGACGGCTTTATGATGGATCTTACGAGGATTGGTGAGATTGGAAAGGCGGGGGTAGAGCTTCTGCTTTGCGAGTCAACGAACGCAGAGCGCGCCGGATATACACCGTCAGAGCGCACGGTTGGAAGCTCGCTTGAGAGAATTTTTGCGCAGTACGAGGATAAAAGGCTCATCGTAGCAACCTTTTCATCGAATATACACCGCGTTCAGCAGATAATAAACGCAAGCGCAAATCACGGAAGAAAGGTTGCTATTCTCGGTCGCAGTATGGTGAATGTCATCGGTGCGGCTGCGGAGCTTGGATATATAGACCTGCCCGATGAGACCCTTATAGATATAGGGGAAATAAAAAAATATAAGCCCGAGCAGGTGACGCTCATTACGACGGGCAGCCAGGGCGAGCCGATGTCGGCTCTTTACAGAATAGCATTTTCCGAGCACGACCGTGTAAGGCTTACGCCCGGTGACGTGGTAATACTTTCATCGAGCGCAATTCCCGGAAACGAAAAGCTCGTCGGAAAGATAGTTAACGCGCTTATCAAAAACGGCGTTAAAGTAGTAAACGATTCGATTGAGGACGTTCACGTATCGGGACACGCCTGCCGTGAGGAAATAAAGCTGCTTATGGCGCTTTTGAAGCCTAAATATTTTATGCCGATACACGGCGAGGAGAGACATCTGTTTGCAAATAAGGAAAACGCGGAATTTATGGGAATTTTGCCTCAGAACATATTTATATCCGAAATCGGACGGGTGCTTGAGCTTGACCGTAAGGGAGCAAAATTCAACGGCACCGTACCCGCGGGCAGAGTTCTTATTGACGGCTCGGGAATCGGCGATATCGGAAGTATCGTTTTGCGTGACAGAAAGATACTTTCCGAGGACGGTCTCGTCGTTGTCGTAGCGACGTTTGATTCAAAGGGAGGATACGTTGTTTCCGGTCCGGATATCGTGTCACGAGGTTTCGTATACGTAAAAGAATCCGAGGAGCTTATGGACGAAGCGAGAAGGGTTGCAGAGTCGGCTCTTGACCGCACCGTGACAAAGCGTTTTGACGACAGAATGGCGGCGAAAGCCGTTATAAAAGACGAGCTTGCAAAGTTCATATTCAAAAAGACGAAGAGAAGACCTATGATTCTTCCTATTATAATGGAAGTGTAAGTTATAGTTATGTATTCCTATTTTAAAAATAAAAAACATCCGACAGAATAGATGAAGGGCTTATTCCAAAGTTGTTCCATATTCTTAATAAAACAAATAAAAAAACAGGCCCCGGTACACATTATTTTCGGTACAGAGTCCTGTTTTTTCTATTTAAAAGATTTTGGGAGCTTTTTCAAAGAGCGTAATTTTCCTTATCTAACTATACTTAAAAGCTTCTTTAGAAGAATTGCAGCGGCAATACCAACCGCTATACCCGATATCGTGCCGGAAATTACGAGCGGCGGAAAATAAAGCGCGATAGCGGCGTTTTCCATTATTAAAGCGGCGCATATAATCTGTCCCGCATTATGAAGCACTCCGCCAAGCACACTGACGCTGGGAGCAGAAAAAAGCGGGAGCTTTTTTGCGAGTATCATGCCGACAAGTGAAAGAGCCGCGCCCGACGCGCTGTAAATAAGGCTTACGGCAGAGCCGAAAAGAAGGGCAGAGAGGCACACCCGTGTAAACGAAACGGCGGCAGCCTCGCGCCAACCGTAAGCATAAAGCAGGAAAACGGCTACAATATTTGCAAGTCCAATCTTTACGCCCGGAACGGCAACGAGCGTGGGGATAAGCGTTTCGAGAAAGGACAGCACCATAGCAAGAGCCACGGAAACCGAGAGAGTTGTCATTTTTTTGACGTTCATTTGCACTCCTCCTTTTCCGTGGCTGCTCTTAATTTTTAAATATTTCGTCGTCTGAGCCGAAAATTTCCGCCATAAGCCTGTTTGGCAGACAGACTATCCGTTCGCCTGATTTTGATATTTTTCCCTGATGAACGCATAGCTTATCGGGGCAGTCGGCGTTTTTTATATAGGCATGTCGGTTTTCAATAACGAGAATATTCGTTCCGCCGTTCAGCACGTACTCTCCGTTTTCGCTAAGAGAATACTCCGCGACCGTCTCTCCGTTTATTGAAATAACGACCGTCTCGCCCTCGTCTTTCGTAAGCTCAATTATGAAATAAGACGACACGCCTGCGGCAATAAGCGCAAAAATCAGTATTATACTGAACAAAAGCTTTGATATATTACTCAAAATGCGCTCCGCAGATAAAGTTGCCCTCATGAATACACTTAACGGGGCAAACCTCGCGGCATGCGCCGCAATTTATGCACTTTTCGTAATCAATCGAAGCAAGATTATCTTTAACAACTATTGCATTCGTAGGACAGGTCCTTTCGCACTTTCCGCATGCTATACAACCGTTTTTGCAATACTGACGAACCTGCGCGCCTTTATAATGGTTGTTGCAGGTAACAACGACGCGGGCGGTGTCGCGGATAAGGTGGATTATGCCGTTTGGACACTCCTTAACGCACATTCCGCAACCGATGCATTTCCTCGGGTCAACGGTGGCAATACCCTTATCGTTTGTGCAAATAGCGTCACGGGGGCATACCTTAATGCAATCTCCATAGCCGAGACAGGCAAAGGTACAGAAGTTATCCCCGTTGTAATTCATGTTTGCCGCGCGGCAGGTTTTAGGACCGTCGTAGTCGTATTTCTTTTCTTCGGGAAGGCAAAGACCGTTGCAGGCAACATATGCAACCTGCTCAATGACGTCCTCCGCTTTAAGACCCATTATATCGGCAACGGCTTGCGCCGTTCTGTCGCCGCCGGGGATACAGAGGTTTGCTTCGGTCGTAATACCTTCGGTCAAGGCTTTAGCGTAGGCGTCACAGCCTGAGAATCCGCAAGCACCGCAGTTTGCGCCGGGAAGCTCGTCACGGATTTTTGAGGTGCGCTCATCCTCTTCAACGCCGAAATACGCTGAGGCAACTGTGAGAAGAAGCGCGCAAAGAACTCCTATCGTGAGGAGAACGATTACCGGAATTAAAATAGGCATTTTTATTCTCCTCCTTTACGCAAGCATAGCTTCAACGATTCCGCTAAATCCGAGAAACGCCATTGAAACGATAGACGCCGCAATAAGAGTTATTGGAAGACCCTTTATGCAGTTCGGCGAGGGGCAGTTCTCAATTTTTGAGCGAACGCCCGCAAATAGAATCATTGCAAGCAAAAATCCAAGTCCTACGCCGAGGGATGAAACCATTGATTCAATGAAATTATATCCGTCGGTGATATTGTTTATGGTTACACCGAGTACAGCGCAGTTCGTCGTAATAAGCGGCAGGTAAACGCCAAGAGATTTGTGAAGCGCCGGAATAAATTTTTTCAGAACTATCTCAACGAACTGAACGAGAGCCGCGATTACAAGAATGAAAACGATTGTTTGCAAATAACCGAGTCCGTTTTTGTCAAGAACAAGCTTCTGAATAGGGTAGGTAACAGCGGTTGCGCAGAGCATTACGAAGGTAACCGCCACGCCCATGCCTGTTGCCTGATTAAACTTCTTGGAAACGCCAAGGAAGGGACAGATACCGAGGAAACGCTGAAGAACGTAGTTGTTTACGAGAACGCCGCCCATAAGAATAAGGATTAATTCTTTCATCAGATTTTTTTCTCCTTTTCTGCGTTGTTAGCGGCAATTTCGGTGCTTTCCGCGCAGGAAAGCTTTCCGCACAAGGCTGCCGAGGGGCAACCCTCACAGGAGAAGTTTTTGCGCTTGCCCTCTCCCTTTTTCGGTCCTATTTTGTTTACTATGGCAATCAGTATGCCGAATACGAGGAATCCACCGGGAGCCTGAGTAAGAATGGGGATATTATACTTTGTGAGAAGAGGTATTTCAAAGGGATTGCCGGGAATTACCGTATCGTTCCCGCACCGAACACCTCGCGTACAAGAGCCATTGCGACGAGAGCAATCAAAAATCCAAGTCCCATACCTGCGCCGTCAAGCGCGGAATCAAGAACGGTATTTTTTCTTGCAAACATCTCTGCTCTTCCGAGAATGATGCAGTTAACGACGATAAGAGCAAGATATACGCCCATCATATCGTAAAGGTCGGGAAGGTATGCGTTCATTACCATCTGAACCATGGTTACGAAAGCTGCGATAACGACTATATAGCAGGGAATGCGCACGGTGTCGGGAATTATTTTACGCAAAGCCGAAATAACGATATTTGAGCAAATAAGAACGACCGTTGCCGCAATTCCCATGCTGAGAGCGTTTATGAAGCTGCCCGTCTGAGCAAGGGTAGGGCAGGTTCCGAGAACCAAAACGAGAACGGGGTTTTCCGCAATAAGACCTTTTAGAAATATTGCAAGCTTACTGTCTTTCATTATTTTGCCGTCCTCCTTTTCTTAGAAATAATCATAAATGCGACGAATACGGATATCGAAACGGTAAGAACTGCGATTCCAACGATTCTCAAGGTCGGGAAGGACGTCGGAATATAGGGGAATGCCGCTTCAATTGCGGCTTTGAGGTCGCCCGAGGTAGTCGTACAATCGGCTACAAGCTCAACCTTGGCAATGTTTTCAGCATCCATTCCAACGAATCTGTCTGCAAAATCACCGGGACCGATTCCGTGTCCTACAACCCACTCGAGAAGCTCAACCTTGACTATCTCACCCCACTCGTTATATACGACGAGCGCCTCTGATGCAACGGGAACGTACTGTCCCGCAACGATAAAGTGAGCTACCGAGCCTTTGCCCGAGGTGTCCTTGTAGAGCGCTTTCAACTCATTGGGTGCATCTTTCGGAAGCTCAAGCTTCTCAATTTTTCCGGAATTGGGAATAAGCACGGAGACGTAATCGATGAGCATCTGTTCTTCGTTTTCCATAACTGAAGCGAGGACGTCAAGAGTAGCTTTTACTGCTTCGTAAAAATCCTGTGACGTTCCGGTTGCGCCGGAAACAAGCTCAACCTTATTCATTTTCCAGATGTTTTTTCCGGTAAAGTGTGTTTCAAAGTCACCCTGTCCGACACCGTGACCTACTATCCATTCAAGAAGGTCAACCTTCTTGATAGTTCCCTGCGAGTCTACGTACATAAGAGCCTCGGTTGCAACGGGAACGTACTGTCCGGGAACGACTATATGAGCAAGATATCCGCCGCTCTTTACCGAGTAAAGAGTTTTAAGAGTGTCGGGTGCGTTTTTGGGAAGCTTAATTTCGGTAACTTCGTTATAACCTGCCGTTTTGTAAAGCAGGGTTGCGTATCCTGATTCACGAACACCGAGAAAATCGGTGAAATATTCAAGACATTCGTCTACCGCATTGAAAAAGTCCTCAGACGTTCCGGTAGCGCCGGTTACAAGCTCTACCTTGCCCATATGCCAAATGTCTTTTTCAATAAACTCATTTGCGAAATCTCCGGGCTCTACGCCGTGACCGACAACCCATGAGAGAAGATTAACGTTTTTGATAAAACCGAGCGAATCAATATGAATCAGCGCCTCGGTTGCAATGGGAACGTACTGTCCGGGCACTATTATATAGGCAACGTAGCCTTCGTCGGCTGCCTTATAAAGCTTTTTAAGTGTCGCTGGAGCATCCTCGGGAATCTTTTCTTCCGTAAACGCCAGACCTCCGACAAGCTTCTTCGTAAGGTCGATAAGCTCGCTGTCGGTTTTGGGAAGCTCCTCGCTAACCGTCGCCGTGAGAAGAGCCGCGCAATTTTGGGCGTATGCCGTGGGCTCACTTTTAGCAATGGTTGCCGCCGCTGAGATAGCATCTCCTATTGCGGCTTTAAATGCGTTTGAGGAGATAGTAACTCCCGTGGTCACCTCTACGTCATCGTAGGTGTCGGCAGTTGTTCCGACGTATTTGTTCGGATAGGTTGTTTTTCCGAAATCCTTGGATTCCTTATAGTTGGTAAGCTTAACGCCCGCAACCGAGCCGTCGGGATAAATACCGACGGATATTGTCATATCCTCGGTGCTGTACTGGCTTTTGGTTGCCATGATAAGAACATATCCCTTGTCGGAGGTTTCTCTGTAAGCCGATTTTACGGTTACTGGAAGCTCGTATTGCGAAATATCAATCTCGTCGAAAACGACCGAGTCGGGAAGCACCTCTATAAGAGACGCCTGCTCTTTTTTTAGAGCATTTTCTGCAATCTTGTCTTTGGTAAGCTCGTTTACTCCACCGAGAAGCAGGGCAACGATTACGCATATTGACGTAAGAACCGCAATGGGCATAATATTTTGTTTTTTCATGCCTTCTTACCTCCCAAAGCAAAGTTTTTGGTCCAGCTTTCAATATACGGGGAGATAATATTCATAAAGAGAATAGCGTATGAAACACCTTCGGGATATGAACCGAAATATCTTATAAAGAAGGTTATAATTCCGCATCCGAAAGCAAAAATCATTTTGCCTGAGCGAGTTACGGGCGTAGTTACGTAGTCTGTTGCCATAAATACCGCACCGAGAATAAGACCGCCCGAGAAAATATTGTAGGTTGCATTGAAAAGACTGCTGTCGAATATGAGAGAGAGAACGAATACAGTTCCGACGAAAATCAAGGGAGTTTCAAAATTGATTACACGGCGTACTACAAGGTAGATAAAGCCGACGATAAGCGCTAAAGAGCAGGTCTCGCCGATTGCGCCGCCGCGTAAACCGAGAACCATATCAAGAAGCGAGGGAAGCTCACCGCCGTTTTTCAGAATTTCAAGCGGCGTAGCACCGGATATAAGCTCGGGGGCGCTTGAAAATTTGGGAATTGCACCTCCGCCAAGGGCATCGGTGAAGCAGACGAGGAGAAACACTCTCGCGGTAATGGCGGGGTTGGCAAAATTACAGCCGAGTCCGCCGAAAAGACACTTGACGACTATGATGGCAAACGCCGCGCCTATCACGCATTGCCATATAGGAGCATTTGCATGCAGGTTAAGACCGAGAAGAAGTCCTGTAAGAGCAGCGGAAAGGTCGGATATAGTCTGTTCCTTCTTAACGATAAGGTTGAAGAGGAATTCAGACAAAACGGCAGATGCGGCACATACCGACACAACGAGAAGCGCGCGCCAACCGAAGATAATGCATCCTGCAACGGTTGCGGGCATGAGAGCAAGTATAACGTCAAGCATTATGCGGTTGGTCGCCGCCGCCGAACGAATATGAGGAGAGGAAGAAACGGAAAGCTTATTATTCATTTTTCATATGTCTCCTTTAATTCTTACTTGCTCGTTTGGCGTTAAACTCGCGAAGGTCGGCTTTTGCAAGCTTGTTGTTTTCAACAAGGGGTCTTTTTGCGGGGCATACGAATGAGCAGCAGCCGCATTCCATACAAAGATTGACCTTTGCTTTGTCGAGCATTTCGGCTCTGTCGGCGCTATTTGCAAAGCCCATTGCCTTTGCGAATACCGTTGGGGTAAGTCCCATAGGACACGCGGCAATACATCTGCCGCAATGTATGCAGTTCGTGGTTTTTGGATTTTTCGAATCCTTTTTGCCAAACGCCGTTATAGCGTTGTTGTTTTTCATAACGGGAGCGTCGGTGGTATAGACGGCAATACCCATCATGGGACCGCCGTAAATAATTTTGCCTGCTTCCTCTGAGAAGCCGCCTGCCGCATCAATTACGTCGCGAATGCGGGTGCCTATCGGCACAATTATGTTTTGGGGGCTTTTTACGGCACTGCCGTCAACGGTGAGGCATTTTTCAACGAGAGGCATACCCGTTTTTAGATATTTCGCAAGGAAAGCCACCGTCGTGACGTTCATAACGATAATTCCGACGTCGGAGGGAAGTCCGCCCTCGGGAACGACTCTTGCCGTGGTATTAAAAATAAGAATCTTTTCACCGCCCTGGGGATATACCGAGGGGAGCGAGACGACCGATACCCGTGCATCGTCGGCAAAGGTTTCCTTCATTTTTTTTATACACTCGGGTTTGTTTCCTTCAATTCCGATTACAGCTTTCGGGATACCCGAAAGGTCAAGAACCGTCTTAATGCCGAGACGCACGAATTCAGCGTCGTCAAGCATAGTTCTCGTATCACTCGTAATGTACGGCTCACACTCCGCGCCGTTGATGATAAGGGTGTCGATTTTATCAATCTTTGCGGGGTCGAGCTTAACCGAGGTCGGAAATCCCGCGCCGCCAAGTCCAACGAGACCCGCTGTGCGCGCGGCGTCCGAAAGCTCCTTGAAGCTTGTGACCTTCGGGGCGCTTAACGTGGGGTCAGGGGTCATTTCGCCATCCGATTCAATTATTACCGACGTGCAATTTTTTCCGTTGGGTAAAAGATACGTGCCGATTTTCTTTACCGTTCCCGAAACAGAGGAGTGTATCGGCGCGGAAACGAATCCTCCCGCTTCACCGATAAGAGTTCCGACGAAGACCTTGTCACCAGCCTTTACGGTCGGCACGGCAGGCGCGCCTATGTGCTGCGACATAGGAATTTCCACTTCGCTCGGCGGACTCATTCTTACCGCAGGCATTGCCGCAGTGTTTTTTCTGTGCGGAATACGTGTTTTTCCTAACTTGAACAATGACATATACTGTCCTTTCAGTACTTATTTAACTAAAAATATTTATCTAACAAATTGTAGCACAAAAACCGTTAACTGTCAACAATTGTTAATATATTGTCAAATTCGCATATATCTTATATATTTTAAACGGACGGCATTTCTTTATACATTTGCAATAAAAGCAAGCGGACACTCCTTACCGTTTGGCATGGAGAGCCCGATTTTTGCTATGTTTTTTTATTACGTAAGAATAACGCCGTCGATTTACACTCTGTGTGAAAAAAGAACTATGAAATAGTAGATGCAAGCAACAAGCTCAAGAGGAAGAATAATACCGGCGGCAATTTTATTTGCTCGCGAGTATCCGTCCTTGAAGGTTATGACCGCGACGACTGCACCGGCAATGAAAAGAACGCCGGGAACAAAGGTCAGTATCAGTGAAAGCAGGGCGGCGATTGCCGCAACTGCAAGTCCAAGCAATGCATACAGAGCGGAGAGAACCGTTTCAATGACCGCCGTTACGGCGAGCAGAGCAAGACAGAGTATACCGAGCGGTATTATGGTTAACAGATTAATGAAGGTATCTGTGTTAAGCTCCAGAAGGCAGTCGTTGAAAACCATACTCGTATGAGCAAACCACTTGGAGCGTTCAAAAACGAAATTAATTATCCATTCGCCCCAATTTCCTACCTGAGATGACATAATGGATTCCCGTTCCAGAAAAACGAACAAAAGCACGAATGCAAAAAACACCAGCGTGAGAACGAGTGAAAGAACCGAAAAATCACCGCTATAGGAATAAGAGCGGGAGATATAGCTTCTTTGTTTTTTCGTTCTTATCTTGGTTTTAGAGCTTGTTGACGAATAACTTGAGTAGCTTGATCTCGTTTTGCTTCTGCCGCTTGAGCGATACGATCTTTTGAATGGCAAGGCGAATATTTTGAAAAAGGAAATAAATCCTCTTCCCAAAGCCTTGAACGGTTTTGAAAAGGAAATAAAAACGTCGCCGAAAGAGGTTGTTTTGTCATCTCGGCCGCCGACAGGCTCGATGCCCTTTACTTTGAACATAATTAAAAAGACAGCGGTGCATATCAGTATGCTGACGGGAGAAAGAACCACGACGAATTTGAAGGCGGGATCAAAATTATACGCTATCAGTAAAAACACGTTTAAGACGGCGTAAGGAACGGCAATTAAATAGAATTTCAAATCATCCCAAGCGTTGATTGCGTTGACGTGCTCGCTATACTTATACTGATTTATAGAGCCGTGTTTTTTGGCGTATGACCGTTGGTACGGCTTAAAATAATTTTCGTAGTTGTATTCGGCGAAATGCAAAATCCAATCCTTCATCCACCAGAAGATACACAAAGTATAAATGATCCAGAGCGCACCGCTGTTATAAGGGTTGGGGATGGTGAGTAAAAGTATCAGCTGCACTATCGAATTAATAAAAATAAAAACGCTCTGTATGTAGAAATTCGATCTTAAATTCCAATAAATTGCGCTCAAAACAAGTCCTGCGGAAAAACCGAGACCGATAAACAAGACGAGCGGCGCTTGCACAAGAGCATAAACTATAAAAGTCGCGATAAGCATCAAAATCAAAAAGAATAAAATCATAGTTTTTTCCGTCCTTATATGTAAATGTTGTAAACCCAAATTATTTACCCGCGCATCTAACTTCTCCGTCAGGCAAAACGAACACGGCAAAAACGCCGTCAAGCTTATCAATAAACGCCGCGGCATCCTCGTATTTCATATTAAACACTGCGGTAGACAGAGCGTCCGAGAGGGCGGATGACGGAGATTTTATAGAAACGGAAAGATAGTAATTTTCGGGCATAAGAGTTTCACCGTTAATTATATGATGATATCTTACACCGTCTACCATATAAAATCTTTGATAGCCTCCCGAGGTGACAAGGGCGGCGTTTTTAATCTCCATAGTGTAAACATAAGTTTGCGAATAAGGCGACGCAGGATTGGTTACGCCCGCTGTCCAGCCCTTGCCGCTCGGTTTTTCACCGATGGCTCTTAGGTTTCCGCCGACATCAAGGACGAGAGAGGTGTACCCCTCGGCTTCAAGCATTTTCGCCGTCATTTCGACGGCGTAGCCCTTGGCTATTGCGCCAACGTCAAGGCTCATCTTGGGGTCGAGAAGCTCGACTGTGAGATTTTCTTCGTCGATTACGAGAGAATTTATATCGGTATGCTCCGCCGCCGCAGTGAGTATATCCATGCCGGGTATTTCTTTTCCCGCTGTCCTGTAATTATGCCATATTTCAAGCACCGCTCCCATGGCAACGTTTACCTTGCCGCCCGTAAGAGAGTACATTTGTTTTGAATAGAGAAGCATGTCCACTATTTTTTCGTCAACCTTCAATTGACCGTTGCCTGCGTTTTTATTTACCGACGCAAGATTGGTTATTCCCTCGTATTCGTTATATATGTCGTAGAGCTTGTGAAATTCTGCGAGGGTGGCTTCAACCCTGTCCGCTAAGGCGTCGAATTTTTCATCCGACATCCCCGAATAATCCATAAAAGTTCCAACCGTGTCAAAATAATCGTAAAAAATCCGTCTTTTAGGAGTCGTTTTATTACCGTCGCTTTGAGAGCAGGAGAAAAGTGAAAGCAACGCTATTATCAATGACAAAAACAAGGATATCGGTTTTTTCATTTTTCTCCTTCCTCCCGTTTCTTTAGGTTTCGCCGAAACCTGTTTTCTTCTTTATATCATATTTTATAATAATTTTTTGACTTTATTTTTTGAGCTTTACTTTAAATATTCTCGCGAGCACGGGCGTAATAAATTTCGGTGGATGTATAATAACTATTTTCATAATATGTTTCCTCTTATTATGCGGTAAATTCCGCCGTTATTATACTATGCCTAGCTTTATTTTTTGCTACTGAGATAGATAAGCAGCACCGAAATGTCAGCAGGGCTGACTCCGCTGATTCGCGATGCCTGTCCGATATTCATAGGTCGGATTTTATCAAGCTTTTCCGCGGCTTCAAGACGAAGTCCGAGAATGCTCTTATAGTTAATGTCAGCGGGCAGGGCTTTGTCTTCAAGCTTTTTTTGCTTTTCTACCTCTGCAAGCTCTCTTCTTATATATCCCTCGTATTTTACGCTGATTTCCGCGGTGGTTTTCACCCCTTTTGCAAGCGGGGGACGGCAAGTGTCTATTTTTTCAATAGCCTGATAGCTTATTTCGGGGCGGCGCACAAGCTCCGAAAGCTTTATGCCCGTGCTGATTTTTGTTGAGCCGAGGGATTCAAGCAGAGAGTTAACCACGTCCGTCGGGGCTATGACCGTCTTTTCCATTCTTTTTATTTCTTCATTTATCAGACGGCGCTTTTCGTTAAATCTTGCATATCTTTCCTCGTCTATAAGTCCGACTCTGTATCCTATATCGGTAAGTCTAAGGTCGGCATTGTCCTGGCGGAGAAGAAGCCTGTATTCCGAGCGCGAGGTCATAACGCGATAGGGCTCTCTCGTTCCTTTAGTGACAAGGTCGTCTATGAGCATTCCTATATACGACGAGGAGCGGGGAAGTATCATCGGCTCCTCGCCCTTTGCCGAAAGAGCTGCGTTTATGCCCGCAACAAGTCCCTGCGCGGCGGCTTCCTCGTAACCCGAGGTGCCGTTAAACTGTCCTGCGCCGTAAAGTCCCGAAACCTTCTTGAATTCAAGAGTCGGATACATCTGCGTCGGCTCGGCAAGGTCGTATTCTATTGCGTATGCGTATCGCATAATTTTGGCGTTTTCAAATCCGTCAAGCGAGCGGAGCATATCATACTGCACGTCGGTCGGCATAGAGGTTGAAAAGCCTTGTATATACATTTCGTCCGTATCCATGCCGCAGGGCTCAACGAAAAGCTGATGCCTTTCCTTGTCGGCAAATCTGACGAGCTTGGTTTCTATTGACGGGCAATACCTCGGTCCCTCTCCGCTTATATTTCCCGAATACATGGCGGAGCGTCCAAGATTGTCAAGGATTATTTTATGTGTATTTTTGTTCGTATATACGATGTGGCAGGGAACGAGATTCACCTCTTCCGCCGAGCGTTCATCGCTTCTTGAGGAGTAGGGGGTAACGGTATCCTCTCCTTCCTGCACCTCAAGCGCGTCAAGGTTTATTGAGCGTTTGCTGACGCGAGCGGGAGTTCCCGTCTTGAAGCGCATAAGGCTGAGTCCTGCGCGCCTTAAGGAATCCGAAAGTCCGCGCGAGGGCATCATTCCGTCTGGACCGCCGTAATAGACCTTATCCCCGACGAAAATTTGGCTTTCAAGAAAGGTTCCGGTTGCCAGAATTACCTTGTCGGCGCGCCATACCTCGCCAAGATGGGTGACAACGCCCGTAACCCTTTTTCCGTCCTCTAGGTCTTCGGTTAAAATATCGGTTATTTCGGCTTGAACGAGTAGCAGATTTTTCTCGTCTTCAAGCGTTCTCTTCATTATTTTTTTATATTCGCTTCTGTCTGCCTGCACTCTTTTTGAGTGAACGGCCGCGCCTTTTCCGAGATTCAGCGTTCTTGACTGAAGCGTTACCTTGTCAGCCGCGTATCCCATCTCTCCGCCAAGGGCGTCGATCTCAAATACAAGGTGTCCCTTTGCACTTCCTCCTATCGAGGGATTACAGGGCATATTTCCCACCGCATCGAGATTTATCGTAAAAAGCACGGTGGGAATTCCCATTCGTGCGGCGGCAAGCGCCGCTTCTATACCTGCGTGTCCCGCTCCTATGACGGCAACGCGTGTTGAAAGTTCCTTCATTTTATTACCTATTAAATATATTAAAAAGTGAGTCTCTCTATATTCGTAACCCTTCCCGTTGCGCTGTCAAGCGTAAATATTACGCCGTTTGCCTCGGGCTTGCCCGCAGATGCCTTGAATTTGTAGGGAATCTTGGTTCTCATGCGTTCAACTACCGAGTCGGCGTCCATTCCTAGAATTCCGCCCGATTCACCGCACATTCCAACGTCCGTGATGTATCCCGTGCCGTTTGGAAGTATTTTTTCGTCTGCTGTCTGAACGTGGGTATGAGTGCCGAAAACAATATTGATTTTTCCGTCGTAGGCGTAGCCTATCGCCAGTTTTTCGCCGGTTGCCTCGGCGTGAATATCGAGTATTGAAAAATCGTATTTTCCGTCAAGTTCGCGCAATACGCGGTCTACGTGGCTAAAAGGTGAATCGAGAGTCGGCTCCATATGAACGTTTCCGAGAGCCGATATAACCAGAATTCTGTATCCGTTGACATCGGCTACCGTATAGCCTCTGCCGGGGGCGGAATCACCGAAGTTAACAGGTCTTAAGATTTCACGGCAATCGTCAAGATAGGTGAATGCCGCTCTGTTTCTCAAGGTGTGATTTCCGCCGGTTATAACGTCCGCGCCGGATTTCAGAAGCAGGTCGGCAAGCTCCGGTGAAATTCCCGTAACGAATGATGCGTTTTCGCCATTTACAACGCAGAGGTCAATATCGAAATTTTTTCTTATTCTCCAAAGATTTTTTTCAAGATGCTCGATTCCGCGAGGACTCGTAACATCGCCTATTGCAAGTATCTTCACCTGTTTTCTCTTTTCTGAAAATTATTAGAGCGAAGTTTCCGCTTTTCTGACGGCAGCTTCGCTCTCTTTGCCGAAATCGGCGTTATGTTTTTATTTTGCGTAATCGACTGTTCTGTTCTCGCGGATTACGCTGACCTTGATCTGACCGGGATAATCAAGCTCGTTTTCGATTTTCTTTGCAATATCTCTTGCAAGAATCTTCATCTTATCGTCGTCGATAACCTCGGGCTTAACCATAATACGAACTTCGCGTCCCGCTTGAATGGCAAAGGTTTTATCAATGCCCTCAAAGCTTCCAGCAACCTCTTCAAGCTTCTGCAGACGTTTGATGTAATTTTCAACGTCCTCTCTGCGCGCGCCGGGTCTTGCCGCGCTGATAGCGTCTGCTGCCTGAATAATGAATGCAAGAGTTGATTTGGGCTCAACGTCGTTGTGGTGAGCCTCGATTGCGTGAATGATTTCCTTGTTTTCGCGGTATTTGTTCGCGATTTCAACTCCGAGCTGAATGTGCGAGCCCTCAGCCTCGGCAGTAACTGCCTTTCCTATATCGTGGAGAAGACCTGCTCTCTTTGCCATGGTAACGTCAATTCCCATCTCGTCAGCCATAACGCCGGCAAGCATGGAAACCTCGATTGAATGGCGAAGGGCGTTCTGGCCGTACGAGGTACGGTACTTCATTCTTCCGAGGAGCTTTATAAGCTCGGGGTGAAGTCCGTGAACTCCGGTTTCGAATACCGCCTTTTCACCCGCCTGCTTTATGGATATATCTATATCGCGGCGAGCCTTTTCAACCATTTCCTCGATTCTTGCGGGATGAATTCTTCCGTCTGCAACGAGCTTTTCAAGAGCAACTCTTGCAATCTCGCGTCTTACAGGGTCGAATCCGGAAACCGTGATAACGTCGGGCGTGTCGTCGATTATAAGCTCGACGCCCGTGAGCGTTTCAATGGTACGTATGTTTCTTCCCTCGCGTCCGATGATTCTACCCTTCATCTCGTCACTCGGGATCTGAACTACCGATATAGCCGTTTCACTTACGTGGTCTGCAGCAAAGCGCTGTATTGCAAGCGAGAGAATATCGCGTGCGCGCGTGTCTGCTTCGTCCTTGAATTTTTCTTCATATTCTGCGATTTTAAGTGCCGTTTCATGCTGCATTTCGCTGTCGAGCTTGGCAACAAGCTCTGCTTTTGCATCTTCCCTTGTAAGACCTGCGGTCTTTTCAAGAACTACGAGCTGAGCTTCAAGCGCCTGCTGAACCTGCTCTTTAATCGAAGTGATTTCTGCCTGCTTTTCAGCAAGCTTTGCTTCCTTTTTTTCAATACCGTCAAGTTTTGCATCAAGCGTTTCCTCTTTCTGAGTAACGCGTCTTTCAAGTCTGGAAACTTCTTTGCGGCGTTCCTTAATGTCAAAGTCCGCTTCTTTTTTAAGCTGGAAAATTTCTTCTTTTGCCGAAATAATGGACTCTTTTTTAGCACTCTCGGCATTCTTGATAGCATCTTCAAGGATACGTCGTGCCTGCAATTCTGCAGAACCGATCTTTTTTTCAGCAATAGATTTGCGAATCAAAAAACCAACCGCAGAGCCTATTGCAAGACCTGCGACGGCTCCGATTATCAAAGATAATGGCTCCATTTACACCTCCGTCTGATTACGATTTGTAATCTATGTCAAAAAACAAATAATTTTAATATGAAACACTTTGCGCGCCGAAGAACCCACCTCCGACGAAAATAAGCCTATTCATACAGATATATTATAGCTTATTTTTTGTATAAAGTCAAGATAAATTTGCGCATGCGTACCAATTATTTGGTTTTAAAGCGAATGAAAAAGACAAAATAAACAGAATTTAGCACTCAATCGGTGTAAAAAACAAATGTTAACAAAAAATTCATAGTTTTTTGTTGTTAAAGTATTGACACGGGGGCAAAAAAAGATTATATTATTAGTGTCAAGATTAGCACTCAAGCACATCAAGTGCTAAAATTCGCTAAAAGGGGTGATGTTTTGGAAGATTCAAGACTTTCGATGCGAAAAAAACAGATATTGAAAGCAATAGTCGACGCTCACATAAACAACGGCGAGCCCGTCGGCTCGAAATATCTGTCCCAGGAAGCGATGATAGCCTGCTCTCCCGCAACTATCAGAAACGAGATGGCGGAGCTTGAGGAAATGGGTTATCTCGTTCAGCCGCACACCTCTGCCGGAAGAGTTCCGTCGGAGCTCGGATACAGATTCTACGTTGATACCCTTGTGCGACAGTACAGCGAAACGAAGACCGAAATTGATGAAATAAACGAACGACTTCGCTACAAGCTCACCGAAATGGATGAGATTCTTGAGGAGGCGTCAAGACTTGCCGCGTCGTTTACCGACTACACGGGTATAGCCTTTAAATCCGGAAGCGGTAACGCGAGAATAACTAAGTTCGACAGCGTTTATCTTTCGTCGCGAGACTTTCTCTTGGTGCTTATGTTCACGGGTGACGTTGTTAAGGCAAAACCAATTCATCTGTCCTTCTCGATAACAGAGGATGATTTGCGCAGGTTTACAGAGGCGGCGAATCTTTACCTCGTCAACACGGTTAGCGAGAATATCAGCATGCAGATAATAGTACGGCTTGAGACGATTATGGGTCCTGCCGCGGCTATGGTGCATCCCGCGGTCAAGGTAATATACGAAACGCTGAGCGAGCTTGATACCGCGGATATAAGGCTTGACGGAATTAATAAGCTTTTACAGTATCCCGAGTATTCTGATACCGAAAAATTAAGAAATCTTCTCGGCGTTCTTGAAGAAAAGGATAAGCTGCTCGACGTTATTTCCTCGCATAACACAAGCGACGAGGGAATAAATGTATATATCGGAACCGAAAACGATTCCGATGCAATGAGCAACACGACCTTGATATTCAAAAACGTAAACGTTGGCGGAAAACGGGTGTCGGTCGGCGTAATAGGACCGAAACGAATGAATTATTCGAAGGTGATCGGAATGCTGAATCAGCTCGCGTCGGGTATCGACCGTATATTCAGCGAGGACGATAATTTACTTGGCGACGGAAAGAAAGGTATGTAGATAAATGGAAGAAATTAAGACGGAACAGAACGCACAAGAAAAAGAACAGACTTGCGAGTGCGCGGGAGAAGAGAAAAAGTCCAAAAAATGCTCGAAAAAAGATACTGAGCGCGCTTTGCAGGAGGAGATCGAAAGGCTCAAGGCGGAAATCAAGGAAAAAGACGATAAATATCTTCGCATGGCTGCCGAGTACGATAACTTCAGACGCCGTTCGAGAGAAGAGAAGGATGCCACCTACGAGATCGCAATGGCTGATACCGTGTCGGAATTTCTTATGACGGTTGACAATCTTGAAAGAGCCGCGTTTTATGACGACGCCGAAAAGGTCAAAGAGGGCCTTGTTATGATAGCCAAATCGCTTGAGAGCGTATTTTCAAAGCTCGGTGTTGAAGAGGTTGGCAAGGTTGGCGAGAAATTTGACCCGAATCTCCACAACGCCGTTATGCATATAGACGACGACTCATACGGAGAGGGCGAAATAGTCGAGGTATTCCAGAAAGGATACAAAAAGGGCGGAAGAATTATCCGCTTTGCAATGGTTAAGACGGCGAACTGACGCCGATTTACACATCATGGGTCGGTAAGGTGCCGATGCGTGTAACAAAATAAGTTTATAAAAATTTTCTATAAATCCCGGGAGGAAACAAAAATGGGAAAAATTATTGGTATTGATTTAGGTACTACAAATTCATGCGTAGCAGTATTCGAGGGCGGCGAGCCCATCGTTATCACCAACCCCGAGGGCGCAAGAACAACCCCTTCGGTAGTTGCATTCACCAAGGACGGAGAAAGACTTGTGGGTCAGGTTGCAAAGCGTCAGGCAGTAACCAACCCCGACAAAACCATAAGCTCGATTAAAAGAGATATGGGTTCTGATATCAAGGTATCTATTGACGGAAAAAATTACACGCCCCAGGAGATATCCGCAATGGTGCTTCAGAAGCTTAAGGCTGATGCTGAAGCATATCTCGGAACAACCGTAACCGATGCGGTTATCACCGTTCCCGCATATTTCACCGACGCTCAGCGTCAGGCAACCAAGGATGCAGGTAAGATTGCAGGTCTTGAGGTTAAGAGAATTATCAACGAGCCTACCGCGGCAGCTCTTGCGTACGGCATGGATAAGGAAGAGTCGCAGAAAATAATGGTATTCGACCTTGGCGGCGGTACCTTCGACGTATCTCTTCTCGATATTTCCGACGGAGTTTTCGAGGTTCTTGCGACTGCAGGTAACAACCGTCTCGGAGGTGACGACTTTGACGACAGAATCGTTAACTGGATGGCAGACACCTTCGCAAAGGAAAACGGCGGAATCGATCTCCGCAAGGATAAGATGGCTCATCAGAGACTTAAGGATGCGGCGGAGAAGGCAAAGATTGAGCTTTCGGGTGTTATGTCCTCGAACATCTCTCTTCCTTTCATTACTGCAGACGCTTCGGGTCCCAAGCACTTTGAGGCAACTCTCACAAGAGCAAAGTTCGACGAGCTCACTCACGACCTCGTTGAAGCAACCATGGCTCCCACCAAAAAGGCTCTCTCCGATGCAGGTCTTTCGGCATCCGAGGTTTCAAAGGTTCTTCTTGTCGGCGGTTCTACAAGAATTCCTGCAGTTCAGGAAGCTGTTAAAAAGTTTATGGGCAAAGATCCCTTCAAGGGCATCAACCCCGACGAGTGCGTTGCTATCGGCGCGGCTATTCAGGGCGGGGTTCTCGGCGGCGACGTAAAGGACGTTCTTCTTCTTGACGTAACACCACTTTCACTCGGTATCGAAACTCTCGGCGGCGTATTCAACAAGATAATCGAGCGTAACACAACTATTCCCGTAAAGAAGAGCCAGGTTTATTCCACCGCGGCTGACGGACAGACCTCTGTCGAAATTCACGTTCTTCAGGGTGAGCGCGAAATGGCTGCAGGAAATGCAACCCTCGGCAGATTCATTCTTGACGGAATTCCTTCTGCACCCAGAGGTGTTCCTCAGATTGAGGTTACCTTTGACATCGACGCTAACGGTATCGTAAACGTTACCGCATGCGACAAGGGTACGGGCAAGGAGCAGCATATCACTATAACCTCTTCGACCAATATGTCTAAAGAGGATATCGAAAAGGCTGTACGCGAGGCAGAGAAGTTTGCAGAAGAGGATAAGAAGCAGAAAGAGGCTGTTGAGGTTAAGAACCAGGCTGAAAACGCTATATTCCAGATTGAAAAGAGCATGACCGAGCTTGGCGACAAGATCACCGATGCCGACAAGGCTCCCGTAAACGAGGCTATTGAAAAGCTTAAGAAGAGTGTCGAGAGCGGTGACGTTGAGGCTATAAAAGCTGACACGGATGCGCTTCAGAAGGCATTCTATCCCATTGCGGAGAAGATTTACAAGGAGCAGGCAGCTCAAGGTCAGGCAGGCGCAGAGGGCGCAGCGCAGGACGGCGACGGAAACGTTTACGGCGCAGACTTTGAGGATAAGACCTAATTTGAGCTTTTCGGAATTTTTCGAAATCCGAAATCCCAAAACCTATAAAAACATTCCCGAGGGTGATCTTTGCCCTCGGGATATAACTGACTAAAGGTAACGTTATGGCAGAAAATAAACGCGATTACTATGAGGTGCTCGGCGTATCAAAGGGAGCATCCGACGATGAGATAAAAAAAGCATACAGAGTTCTTGCTAAAAAGTATCACCCCGATATGAATCCCGGCGACAAGGAAGCTGAGGCAAAGTTCAAGGAAGCAAACGAAGCCTACGCCGTTCTTTCGGATTCCGAAAAGCGAGCAAAATACGACCAGTTCGGTCACGCGGCATTCGATCCCTCTATGGGTGGCGGCGGAGCGGGCTTTGGCGGTTTTGGCGGCTTCGGCGGCGACTTTGATTTTGGCGACATTTTCTCGTCCTTCTTTGGCGGTGGCGGCGGTGGCTCGTCACGCTCGGCAAGAAATACGCCTATTGAGGGCGACGACGTTATGGCGCGTATTACAATTTCCTTTGACGAGGCGGTTTTCGGCTGTAAAAAGGAGATAAGCTTTGCAAGAATTGAAGCCTGCCCCGATTGCGGAGCGAGCGGAGCTGCAAAGGGAACGAGTCCCGAAACCTGCGAGAGCTGTCACGGAAGCGGAAGAGTTACCGTTCAGCAGCAGACGATACTCGGCTATATGCAGACTCAGCGCTCATGCTCAAATTGCCGCGGTACAGGTAAGATAATCAAGACCCCGTGTAAAAATTGTAACGGAAAAGGGTACATTAAAGTTAACAAAAAGCTCGAGGTTTCAATCCCTGCGGGAATTGACTCAATGCAGAGAATCATTCTTCGCGGTCAGGGCTCAGCCGGCAGAAACGGCGGCTCGGCGGGTGACCTTATAATCGAGGTCAGAGTTAAGGAGCATTCGCTCTTTACGAGGGAGAGAAACAATATCTATTGCGAGATACCGATTTCATTCTCCGAGGCTGCTCTCGGCGCAGAGATAGACATTCCCGTCCTCGGCGGAAAGACCGAAAAATACACCATCCCTGAGGGAACGCAGACCGGAACGAGCTTCACCGTAAAGGGCAAGGGAATTCCCGATATCAACTCAAAGCGCAAGGGCGACCTTATCATAACGGTGCTTGTCGAAACCCCGAAAAACCTTACAAGCGAACAAAAAAAGCTCTTGACCGAGTTTTCAAAATCTCTCGGAGAGGGCAACACGGGTAAGAAGAACAGCTTTTTCAAGAAACTTTTCAATAAATAATTAAAGAGGGTGTCTCGGTTTTGTGAGACACCCTCAAACTTTGATAGGGAATAGATATTATAAGAAAAATCAGAAACAGATCTTGCCGGGGTTGAGAATGTTTTTCTCGTCGAATACCTTTTTGATGCCCTGCATAAGCGCGATGGGCGTTTTTCCGTATTGCTTTTTGAGGAATTCCTTTTTCGCGTAGCCTATGCCGTGCTCGCCCGAAACGAGTCCGCCAAGCTCCTCGGCTTTTTTATACATACGGTCGAAAAGTACGTCGAGCGTTGCTTTCCAGTCGCCGTCCGAGAGGGCGTCGCGGCAGATATATACGTGCAGGTTGCCGTCGCCGGCGTGGCCGAAGCTCGGAATTCTGATTTTGAATTCGTCGGCAAGCGTGTGAGTAAATTTGATAAATTCGTCAACCTTGTTAACGGGAACGACAACGTCGCACTCGTCCATTTCGGTGGTTGAGGCTTTGATTGCTTCAAGGAATGCGCCTCTCGCTGACCAAACCGCCTTTTTGCGCTCTTCGGTATCAACGATATAAGCGTCAAGCGCGCCGATATTAAGGCAAAGGTCGGCAACCGTGTTCATATCCGCCTCGACCTGCTCCTCGGTGTTGCCGTCAAAGGTCAGAAGGATATAGGCGTCGTTTTTGGTGTCGGGAAATTTTTTGCCGAGATAATCCTCGGAGAAGAGTATCGTGTCGCGCGACATATACTCAATAGCCGTCGGGATAACCTTTGAGGTGATAATTTTCGGAACGGATTCGATAGCGCTCTTCATATTCTTAAAGGGAACGAGCAGGCTGACCGAAACCTTGGGCAGCGGAACAAGCTTCAAAACCGCCTCGCAAATTATGCAGAGAGTTCCCTCAGAGCCGATTACGAGGTCTTTAAGGCTGTATCCCGAGCTGTTTTTTGCAACGGTTGCGCCGAGCGTCATAATTTCGCCGTTGGGCATAACCACGGTAAGCGAGCGCACGTAATCTCTTGTAACGCCGTATTTAACGGCTCTCATTCCGCCGGCGTTAGTTGAAATGTTTCCGCCTATTGTTGCGGACTTTTCACCCGGGTCGGGCGGATAGAGGAAATCATGCTCCTCGGCAAACGCCGCAAGCTCCATAAGCAGAACGCCCGGCTGAACTCTTACCGTCAGCGTGTCGGGGTCGAGCGAGAGAATTTTATTCATCTTCGTCGTTTCGAGAAGAATACCGCCCTCGATAGCAACCGCCGCACCGACAAGACCAGTGCCGCTTCCGCGGACAGTTACGGGAATGCTTCTTTCATACGCCAGCTTCATAATGGCGGAAACCTCTTCGGTCGTATGTACTCTTACGAGAACGTCGGGCATCCTTTCAATGCCGCCAAGCTCGTCGTGGGCGTAGTCGGTGTTTATGTCCTTGCCGACTATTACGTCGGAGTCGCCGACTATTGCAACGAGCTTTTTTATATCTTCGCCGTTTATCTTATTATACATCACTTATCCCCCTTGATTTTCTCAATAAGCTTGGGAACGATTTCGTTTACGTCGCCGACAACACAGTAATGTGCTACGTCGAAAATAGGCGCGTCCTTGTCGGTGTTTATCGCTACTATGCAGTCCGATGACTTCATACCTGCCGCGAACTGAACCGCACCCGAAATTCCAAGACAGAAAATGAGCTTTGGCTTAACGGTTCTTCCCGAAAGGCCTATCTGATGCTTCGCATCAAAAATATTTCCTTCAACGAGCGGTCTTGAGCATGCGACAACACCGCCGAGAAGATTTGCAAGCTCTGCCGCCTGTGTGCGCATAGCTTCGCCCGATGCGCCTCTTCCTACGGCTACGATAACCTCAGCCTCGGCAATGTCTATATCCTTGGGTTTTGCAAAAGAGGAAATTACCTCTATAAGTGAGCTTGTCATAGCGTCGGTAACCGTCATTTTCACAACCTCGCCCGCGGGGGTGTCGGTGGGCCTCGGCTCGCTGAATACCTTATAGCGAACGGTGCAGAACTGGGGGCGTGTGTTGGGAGTAATTATCTGCGCCATAATATTTCCACCGAATGCGGGGCGTATTTGAACGAGGTCGCTGTTCTCCTTCATATCAAGCACGGTGCAGTCTGCCGTAAGTCCGGTTTTGCATCTTGCGGCAACTCTCGGTGCAAGCTGACGGCCGAGGTTGGTTGCTCCGACGAGAATTGAAGAGGGTTTTATCTTTTCAATAAAATCGCAGAACGCGGCTGTGTAGGGCTCGATTCTGAATTCCGAAAAAGCAGGGTCGTCATAAAGGAACACCTTGTCAACGCCGTAGCGGAGAAGGTCGCGCGCCGCACCCTCAACCTCCGAGCCTATCATAATTGCATACACGGGGTCGCCCGTAACCTTTGCAAGCTCGCGCGCCTTGCCGCAAAGCTCGTAGGTGACGCGGTGTGTTTTGCCTACGGAAACGTCGGCGTAAACGCAAACGCCGCGCCAGAGAGATTTGTCTATTCCGACGGCGGTTTCCTCTACATATTCTATAAGACCGCCGCCCTTTTTAGCGCACATTTTGCACATCTTGCAGGCGGACGAAATGTCGAGCTTGCCGTTTTCGTAGCTGATAGCGCCGAAGGGGCAGAGTTTTTTGAGCATTTCTGCGTTTTCGGGCGTTATGGCTTTTTGATTTATATTAAGCTTTCCCATAAAATTCTCTCCTTCATATCAGCTTTTTTGCTTTGATGAGGCCGTAAAGCTCTTCAGCCTGCTCGTCGGAATTTCCGTCAACCGAGCGTTTTTCGGTGTTTTTACTCGGCGGGAAAATTCTTTCAACCTGAGTTGCCGAGCCCGAAAGTCCGTAATGGCTCGCGTCCTTATCGTCAAAGTCGTCAAAGGTTAAAAATGACACGGCGTCCTCTTTGATTTGCTTTTTGACCTTGTAGGAGGGAAGACGGGGCGTGTTGATATCCGAGTCAACCGAGATAAGACAGGGCAGGGTGATTTCAAGCTTGACGTTTTTGTCATCAAGACCTGCCGTCAGGCAAATTTTGCCGTTTTTGATTTCGTCTATCGACAGAACGTTTGAAACGTTCGGGATTCCGAGATATTCGGCAAGCTCAGCACCCACCTGCGCGGTATCTCCGTCGGTAGTCTGCTTTCCGCAGATAATAAGGTCGTATTCACCGCTCTTTTTGATTCCCTGCGAGAGCGTATACGCAGTTGCGAGAACGTCCGCTCCCGCAAATTTTCTGTCGGTGAGAACGGTGCCGCCAAGCGCGCCCATGCAAATCGTTTCATTTATAACGGCTTTAGCCTGGGGCGGTCCCATAGTGATGCTTTCAACCGTTCCGCCGTATTTTTCGGCAAGAACGAGTGCCGTTTCAATTCCGTACAGGTCGTACGGATTTATTTTTCCTTGTATTCCGCTACGCTTAAGTACGCCGGTTACGGGATCAACCTCAACGTTGCTTGAACCCGGCACCTGCTTTACGCAAACCAATATTTTCATTTATTTTCTCCAATCCGCCTTTTTATCGGCAAATATTTATCCATTATAAACATCATACCATAAAATAACAAATTTTTCAAGTAGCAGCGAGAATCAATCCCAAAAGATTTAAAAAGACAGAATTTCTCTTTTTTAATTGCGGATTTTAATTCCGAGAAATATTGACTTTGTTTTTGCGCTGTGATATAATTCAGTAAACCTATCTTTTAAAAGGAGAAGAGGAATGAAAGTACTTTTGATTCTGGTTGACGGAATGAGAGGGGATTCCCTTGAAAATTGCAAATCCGCGCAGGAATTTATGAAAAAATCGTCATATACTCTTAATGCACAGACGGTTATGCCGTCGGCAACTCTTCCGTGCCATATGTCGCTTTTTCACAGCGTTGATCCCGTAAGACACGGAACGGCTACGAACGCCTACGCTCCGCAGGTAAGACCTATCAAGGGGCTTTGCGAGATGATTTCGGCGGCGGGAAAAAGAAATGCGTTCTTCTACAACTGGGAGCAGCTTCGCGACCTTTCACGCCCCTCGGCGCAGACCTTTTCCTATTGCGTGAGCATCAAAAGAGTCGGCTTTGAGCTTGCGAACAAGCTCGTTACAGACGCGGCAATAAGTCATCTTTCGGGATACGATATAGATTTTTGCTTTCTTTATCTCGGAGTGCTTGACGAGGTCGGTCATAAATTCGGCTGGATGACGCCCGAATATTTTGCCGAGATTGAAAGCAGCTGGGCGGAGATTGACAGAATAGTTGCGGCTCTTCCCGAGGACTATACCGTGATAGTAACCGCTGACCACGGCGGCCACGACAGAACTCACGGAACCGAGATGCCCGAGGATATGACCATACCCGTGTTTATTAAAGGCAAGGATTTCACACCCGGCGAGCTCTTTGAGAACGTGAGCATAAAGGATATCGCTCCGACCGTTGCAAAGCTTCTTGACGTGCCCGCAAATGAGGAGTGGGAGGGTGTAGCTCTGTTTTAATTCAGAGCCCGAAAATTAAGTTGTTTTGGTTTTCAGAATATTTGATATGAGTTAAAAAGAGGTTTTTATGACAAAAAAGTTTACACGCATCCTATGCTTTATAATTTGCGGCGCATTGATTTCGCTCCTGCCGCTTAGCGTTTTCGCACTCTCCGATGCCGACGGGGGAGAGGAAAACGAGGTTTATTACTGTCGGGAGGCTTTGGGGACTCTTCCGAATGCCGAGGCTCTTTTGAATGCTTACGATGCAATCGTGGCGGGCGTTGAGCAGTCGCTTGACAGTATCTTGATTTTTGACGGCACGCACCGTTTAAGCGTGGAGGAAATCGACGTCGTATACGATGCATACATAAGGGATCACACCGAGCATTTCTGGCTCGGTAAGCATTATTCATTTTCCTTTTCCGAAGGCGAAAACGCAGTTTTAGCCGTAAACAACACCTACACGCTTTCGGGAGAAGCTCTCAGCGACGCGAAGCTTGCCTTCGCTCAATCGGTAGACTCCTATCTTTCGAATATAAACGGCTCGATGTCGGACTATGAAAAGGAGCTTATACTGCACGACGCTCTCGCGGCAAGAGTAGTTTACAGAGAGTCGGAGCATGCTCACGACTCCTACGGCGCTCTGGTTGAGGGGGTTGCCGTGTGCGAGGGATATGCCGAGGCGCTTCAGTGCCTTCTTCACGCGGCGGGTATTCGCTCGATGATAGCAATAGGCTCAAGCACGAATCCAACCACGAATCTGCCCGAGGGTCACGCGTGGAATATCGTGCGCATTGACGGAAAATACTATCACACCGACCTTACGTGGAATGATCAGGCGTCAAATCTTTTTCACGCATACTTTAATGTTACAGAAGATGAGATAAAGCGTGACCATACGGTTTTTGATACGGTTTACCCCCTACCCGTGTGTGATTCCTTGGAGCAAAACTACTTCGTAAAAAACAATTCCTATCTTGAAGAATATAGCGTTGATTCGATTGCGCAAAGACTTGAAAGCGACAATTTGCTAACAAGTGTTTACATTAAAGGCGACTTGAGCTCGTTCGTGACATGGTTTGGTGAAAATATTCGTTCTATTGCCGACGTTATCGGAATAACCGATGCTTTCAGCTACGCATATCTTACGCTCGGCAATGAAATAGTGCTGAAAATAGACAGTTGTCTTCATAAAAATCTGACGTTCGTGCAGGAGGTCAAGGTGGGGTGCGAAAATGACGGAAACGCGGCTCACTACGTTTGCGAATGCGGACGCTACTTTCACGACGTGGACGCGGCACAAGCCGTCCTCTCTCCCGAAATCCTCTTCTTCAAGGCTCTCGATCATCATTTCGTTGATTCAGACGAGCTTGACGCTGCACTGAGGTCAACCCCCGAGGATTGCCGTTCTGTTTATACCTATTGGAAGGTCTGTTCAAGATGCGACGCCGTGAGCGATACGGAATATACCGAAAGCGAAAGACACGGCGCACATACGCCGGGAGATGCGGCAACCGAGGAAAATCCGCAGATTTGCTTGGTATGCTCCGAAATTTTAGCGCCCAAGCTTCATACGCATTCTCTCGTGTTGGTTGAGGCGGCGGAGCCGAATTGCACGAAGGACGGAAAAGAAGCCTATTACCGTTGCGAGTGCGGTAAGTATTTCGAGGACTCAGATGCGACCCGTGAGATTTCCGACCTGCGCGGATTCGGAAATCTTGATAAGCTCGGCCATGCCGAAACCGATTCTAAGGGCAGATGCACGAGATGCGGCACCTGGATCAAGCCGATAAACAGATTTACTCTGACCGTAGCGGGCGGAGTGCTTGCCGCGGTTATCGTGATAAGGATTCTCGCGGCGTTTATCGAAAAGCTTATTAGAAAAGCGAAAAAATAATTTTCATAACAGCAAAGAGGATAGCTCGGAAATAATCGGGCTACCCTCTTTTTTATTTTTACGTTGTGTATTTGGCTCTTTATTCAGTCATCCTCGGCGTCGTTAAAATAATCTCTGTCGAAAAATTGGGAAAGGGTCATTTCCGCTCCCTCGCAAAAACGCTTGATGGTAATTATCTTTGAACACTTCGTCCGACCCTTGATTATGTCGTAAATTGCAGACGGAGACATTCCGCCCCTTAAAGCGATATTACATATGTTGCTCTCACGTTCTCTGCAAACCTCGTCTATACGCTTGACAATAGCATCGTTTAATTTCATAACAAATTCCATTCATAATTTGTGGAGTTCCACAATTATTATAGGTAGATAGAAAAAATTTATCTCGTGGAGTTCCACGATATTGACAAATTTTTTGTTTAAGTGTATAATATATGCATTCTGTCGTGGAATTCCACGAACATTTCTAAATATTTATAAAATTAAAAAAAAAGAGTTGACTTTTTTACAATTAGTGGTATAATAGTGAATGTTTTTGCCAAATGGTTTATGCTGATAAAACTTGAGGAAAGGAGGACTTTATGCCGAATTTTGTGAATTTTATGGCTGACGTTTCGGTGCAGAATTATATGCTCGTATCAAACCTTTTGCATTTCGTGTTCTGTATTTTCGTCGTGTCGTATCTCTATATACACATCAATAACCAAAACAACTCTCATTCAAGAGTGGTTTTCAAAAATTCGCTTATCGTAGTTCTCGTTTCGCTCACCGCGGATATGTTAAGCTACGTTTTTGACACCCGCACCTTCTTTGGCGCGGCGTTCTTTAATCACGCGTCGATGTTTCTCAGCGTTCTTTCCACCGCTGTTGTAGGTGCAATGTGGAACGTATTTTTTGACGCAGCCTTTCATCTTGAGGTTAACGTTAAAAAGCGTATGGCAATCTATCTTACCCCGACGTTTATAACCTTCGTCTGCCTCGCCGTCAATTTCTTTATAGATTGGTTTTATTATTTCGACGCCCAAAACGTGTATCACCGCGGACCCGCGTATTTCTTTGACTTTATTCTTCAGTACGGCATGTTTTTGGTTTTGGTTATTCGCGCAATTCTTTTCAAGACAAGCTCCGTTAACGGAAAAACGCTTAGGCATCGCAAGCTCCGTAACAGCGTTGTATGGCTGGGCGCGGCAACTGCCTTTTTCGGCTTATTGCAGGCTTTGACGGGCGGATTACTTGCTCTCCATTGCTTCGGCATTACCGTCGGAGTTTTGATAATGTTCTTAAGATTTCAGGACGATCAGATAGACCACGACGTTCTCACCGGCCTTAATAACAGATATTCTCTCGATACCTACGTAGTGGAAAAAATGAAAATTTACGCAGACGGGCAGAGAGCTAACCGCGATTTGTACCTTTTGATGATGGATATCAACGATTTTAAGCGCATCAACGATAAGCACGGGCATCCGGAGGGCGACCTTGCCCTTAAGCGCGTCAGCAACTCACTGAAGGGGGTCGGAGCCGAGTATTCGCAGGGACTGTTTCTGGCAAGATACGGCGGCGACGAGTTTACCGCGGTGTTTGAAGCACCGAGCGAGCATGCGGTTATGCAGCTCTGCGAACAGATAAGGGAAGCTGTTAAAAAGGATACCGACGACCTTCATTACAGACTGACCGTCGGTATAGGATACGCTAAGTATACCGGCAAGGCGATGTCAATGTCGATGCTTTACGAGCTTGCCGATAACGCAATGTACATCGACAAAAGCGGAAAAATAACATAATTAGCGATTTATTAAAAACTATTGACTTTTTAAAATCATAGTGTTATAATATCAATAAGAATTTTCTTTTTGATTAAATCATATTTATATATAGGCAAAGCATTTGAAAGAATGTGACGCAAAGCTATAGGGGCCTCATAATAAGCCAGCCAGTTGCACTACGGAACACCGTTATTGTGCGCGGCTGGCTTTTTGTTTTTATAATTTCGGAAAGGGAGGGGAAGTATGCCGTTAATAGAAGATACGTTAAAAAGCGGTATCAAGCCTATAACGCTTGAATACGAGGACGTCAGGCTTTTTGATGGCAAGAGCGGTCTTGTCAGAAGCTTTCTGGTTATCAACAGTCTTGAGCTCGGTGTGCTGACCTACCGCGAGTACAGATTTGTTGCCCGCCGTACCAAGCAAGGCAATCACCTTGTAAAGCGCCATATACATAAGCTTTTTCGCGCTATACCGCGTATCACCGCGGAGCGCACCGATATAAACTGCTTCACTATTCCCGTGTACGCCCGCCTTTTGCGTGACGGAGTGCTTGCGGATATGATAGTTGAGGCTATCGCAATTTACCCCGAGGTTTCTCCCTCAATGCTATGCGTTGAGCTTTCCGCTGACCTTCTCTTCGAGGATCTTGACGAGGCTATGACGGAGATCAACCGCATTCGCGAGCTTGGCGTTAAGATTGCCGTTTGCGAGGTCGGTGACGAATACTGTCCCGTATTCCGTCTGTCAAAAATTCCTTTTGAATATGCTTTTATTGACGGTTATTCCACAGCAAGTCTTGAGAGCGACGAAGCCGAAAAAATTGCCGGAAGCCTTGCGGGATATCTGCATTACCTTGGCGTTAAGGTAATTGCCCCTGACCTTGATACCGAAGCAAAGATTGCCAAGGCGAGGGAGGTCGGATGCGACGGCTATACCGAGGCTCTTTTCGCAGAATACACGCACGAGCCCCTGCCGGATAACCTCGCTCATAAGGACGCGGAAAAGGATGGAGAGGGCGCACCCGAAGCCGACGGGACCGTCACCGAAGCGGCGGCAGAGCCCGAAACCGAATCAGCCGAGACGGCAGAGTCCGAGATAACAGAGCAAAAAACGGAGGAGTCGGAGGGCACGGGTGCCGAGGACTCAGCCAAAGAAGATATAAAGGAGGTGGGTGAGGAATGAAAAAGTACACCAGCTCCGATGCCAGACTGAAAATTTTGCGAAGAACCGCAAAGGAGATTGCAAGCTACCGTGTAAAGAAAAAGATAGCCACGGCGCTCCTTGCAACCCTGGTTGCCATAATGGGCGTTATGTACACGGTTGCCGCTCTTTACGAGGAAACGGGAAGCTTCTCTGTAAAGATTGACAAATACGAAATGACAAAATACGGTCTGACTCTTTCGGAATCAAAAAAGATGACGCATAAAAGCTCCCACCTAAATGCGAAAATCTCCGAGCATATGACCAATATTTCCGAGGAGGCAATCCCCGAAAACGTTGATATGATAGACGGTGAGCATAACGGCAGAGATTACATTGCCTACACCTTCTACGTTCAAAACGCGGGTGAGATTCCCGTTTCCTACGAATATCAGGTGCTTATTTCCAACGTCACCAACAATCTTGACGAGGCGATACGCCTTAAGCTATACGTTGACGGCGAGCCCACTCTATACGCCAAGACGAGAAGCGACGGAGAGGGCGCTGAGCCCGGCACGGTCGAATTCCATTCAAACAACGTTATGGCAATGGGCAGAGTAGACGGCTTTGAGCCGTTGGAAATGACGAAGTTCACCGTCGTTATTTGGATAGAGGGCAAGGACCCCGACTGTATCGACTGGCTTATCGGCGGCACGATGCGTCTGGAAATGAACATCGGCGTAACTCACTAAGGTTTATTTATTCGTTAAAGCGAATTTTAAATAAATAAAAATAAAAACAAAACAAAAGGAGAAAAAGACAATGAAAAGCACAAGCAAAATTCTTCCTGCTATTGCTATGTTGGTAGTTTCGGCTGTCATGCTCACCACGGCTTCCTTCGCGTGGTTTGCGATGAACAACTCCGCTACTGCTAAGGGCATGTCTGTAAACGTGAAATCGGATTCTATTTATCTTATGATTTCTGCGGCAAGAACCGAAGCGGAGTCTAAACCTAGCATTGAAGTGTTTGAAGCCGGTGATGCGTCATATAATAAGGCTGACACCTCTTCAAATCAAGGTATTGCTCTCGATGGCAATGCTGGTGCAGAAGGTATTTTCCCTGCTGCATACGGAAAGACCGGTGAAAACAACAATGCAGGTAATGTTGTCACAAGCGGAGAACAGCTTAAAGACGAAGCTTATTGGTATACTGCCGAAGGAACGGATGCTGCAACCTCTTCGGTTAAAGCTGATTCTATCACAGCGTTGACTGAAGGTGATTTTGGTGAATATGTTGTAAGATACAGATACTACGTTGCCCTTGCTTCAGGTTCTAATGCTAAGGATTATCTTGAGGTTGCTGAACTCAAAATTGAAGCAAGTACCGAAGGAGGAAATGTAATTTCTCCCGTTAGAGTAGTAGTTGCATGCGGCGATGTATTGGTGGAATTTGACCCCTCGAAAACCTCGAGCGATGTGGATCTTATGGGTGCAGATGAAGCTGACGTGATGAATGCCGGCGAAGTATACGAGATATTCGTATACGTTTATTACGACGGTAACGATAACTCTGTTACCACCAATAATCTTCCCAACCTGAGCGGTGCAAATATAACACTTAAGCTTGCAGTAGGCGACGACCCTGCTCAGCCCTAAAATACTGTGGTTTCTATATTAAAAAGGAGAAACGAAAATGACTAAGACAAAAAGAATTACAGCGGCGATTGCAATGTTGCTTGTTTCCGCAACGCTTCTTGCTACCGCATCTTACGCATGGTTTGCAATGAATACGCAGACCTCTGCTGACGGATTTGAGGTTGAGGCTTATACCGATTCTCTCTATCTCGAAATCAAAAATGATGAAACAGGCAGCGATTGGGGCATGGCTACAACCGTTACGGAGAATAACGTAGCTGACCTCAGACTTATCACTCCCAGCCTTTTCAAAAACAATACGATTGTAACGTTTGACACACCTACTGCCGCAAGCGGCAATTATGAAGGCGAGAACACAGTGTATTACAAGAAGGTTCTCAGCGATAGCAGCACACAGGGTAACTCCGTTTACAACTACATAAAGGCAACCGATCTTGTAGCTACCAGCGAAACCGCGGGACTTTACAAGAAGCCTACCTTTACGCTCAAAGTTCAGCACGGCGAACCCGATGCTCAGACTACCTATTACAGCTTTGACACAACGACTCACGAGTATTCCGTTGTAGCTGCTCCCACTGACGTATACGGCTTGTACACTATGGACACTGCCGCAGAAGCTGCAGACGCTCTTTACGACGGATCAAGCAAGTACTATAAGCTTGAGAATGATAAGCTCGTAGCCGTTATCGATCTTACCCTTGGTACCGATCTCAGCGACGGATACTGCACGATTGCAAACGAGACTGCAGCTCCGACAAAGTCTTCCGGCAGCGAAACCTTCTACCTTAAGAATACTACGAACGGCGATTACTCTTACATAGGAAGCATTCCCGCTAACACAGTTGTCAGCGAGTATCTCTTCTGGGGCAGAGCTTATTCTACCGATGCTGCAGCCGTTCAGGAGAACAACACTCTCAACATTATCGGTGACGGAAGAAACACCTACTACCTTACCAAAACTCTTTATCTCCAGTGCGCAGAGGGAACCAACAACGCATCTAACCTTATGGTAGACGATATCGTCGTTGGCGGAGCAACCAACGTTCTTACCTCTACTCTCAGAGTGCTTATCGTTGCAACCTCTTCCGCAGATGCTGAATCCCCCAAGAGAATCAGCGCATGCCTCTATGATGCAGGTGAAGACACCTATACTTATTCTAACGGCACAAATCTCTTTGATACCGTGCTTGGCAACGAGCAGGAGCAGATCACCGTTGACGTTTATATCTACTTCGACGGTACCGATGCCGATGCTAAGAATTCTATCGTTGCAGGCGAGCTTCTCAACGGTCAGACCATTGAAATCAAGTTCGGCATTAACGAGCTTAGCTACAACCCTCAGATTGAGCCTTCTGTAGAATAATAGCCTTTATTTCAATTATAAAACCGCACGTCCCGCGCCCAAACGGGCGCGGGGGTGTATAAAGAGGATATAAATGAACGCAAAGAAGAGCAAAAGATTAGTATTTGCTATCGTTATGCTGCTTGTTTCTGCGGTGATGCTCAGCACGGCGTCTTTTGCATGGTTTTCGCTGAACACGTCGGTTACGGCTTCGGGAATTAATTTCGAATCCTATTCCGATCAGCTGTTTTTGCAAATCAGCAAGAGCGAAGGCGAGGGATACGATTATTCGGTGGATTTTACCGACACGGCAAAGCTTGTAAGACCCGTGTCGTACGGTTCTCTTTCTGATGAAAATCCCGCTTACAGTGTGAATTTCGTTATGGTCGAGAGCGGAAATTACGTTCCGTCGGCAGACGGTGAGGAGAGTATCTTATACTACCTTAAGGTAGCTAAGAGCGAAGGAAACGACTCACGCGGCGAAGCCGATTACCTTCTTATAAATTCAAAGCTTAAGGGTCCGTCCTCGGTTGCGGGTTATTACGATGCGACCGACGGAAATATCAGCTTTAATTTGCAGACCTACGGCGTTTATACCGGCGGTACTTATTATGAGAAGGTTAAGAACGCTTATATTCCCGTCTCGCTTGACGAGGGCGACGAGCTTTACGGTTATTACCGTATAAGCACGTCTAAAACGGTTGAGGTTTTGGATGGGGAGACCGGCGAGCCCGTAATAGACTCGGAGACCGGATATCCCGTTACCGAAACAGTCGATCTCGCATGCGACGCTTTTGCCGTTTACGAGATAGGGCATCTTTATTTCGAGCTTCGCGACGGTGGTTATTATCCCGTCGGCGGACTTGAGCTTGGCTCTGCGCTTAAAGGATATTATACCGTACAGGCGCCCGAGCTTGAAGAGGGCGGAGAAGAGTCCGACGGCGAAGAGGTTGCCTCTTTGGCTGACGGAGAGACCGAATATTTCATTAAAAATTTAAACGGCGACTATATTTCTATCGGCGTTATCGAAGAGGGCGTCAAGCTTGACGAAGCCTATACCTATTGGTACAGAGGTTATTCAAACGTGCCCGGCGATGCCGATGCGGGAAATATCAGCGCGGTTATCGATGACGGTGAATATACGTATGAAAACAGTCCCTATTATCTCTATGAGACCGTGTATCTCAGAATGCAATACGAGGGCACGGAGGGAGAAAATCTGAGAATCAGCAAGGTTGACGTTCGCGGCCTTGATTCTCTTAACGACGCTATCCGTATTCTCTTCGTTGCAACGAATGGCAGAGGTGAGGTTGCCTATGCTACGTTTGATAACGAAAGAGAGGAAAAAATTCAACACGGGGAGGGCGGAGTTCTGTTTGAACGTATACTTTCCGGCTCTCTCGAAACGGTCAAGGTTGAAATGTTCGTTTACTACGACGGCACGTCGGATTGTGTAAAAACGGCCCACGACCTTGTTCTCAGCGGACACAGCATTTCAGTAGGCTTTAAAATTGACGAGCCATACTATTCGGATTACATGGACTAATACATTAAATTTGGAAAATACTGTCGCGGGAGAGGTCTCCCGCGGCATACCTATTAAAATATAAAGCGCAAAATAAGAAAATAAAATTAAAGGGTTAACTTTTTCGTTAATTAACAGTTAGTGAGGAGCTGTATAAATGGAAAAAGCAAAAGTAAAAAAGATTATTGGCGTGGCTTTAAACGTTTTGGTATGGGTGTTCGTGGCGTTATCGCTGCTTACGACCGTACTGGTGTTTGCCGCCCAAAAAAGTGAGGACGGAGTTCCGTCCCTGTTTGGCACAAGCCTTATAACTATCGAAACCGGCTCAATGAAGCCTATCTACAATCCCGGCGACCTCGTATTTATGAAAAAGCTCACGAGAGAGCAAAAGGACGAGCTTAAGCCCGGCGATATCATAACCTTCCGCACCTCCGTTGACATTAACAAAGACGGAACGGCGGGAGACATTAACACGCATAAAATCTATTCACACGAAGAGGGCACGCTCACCTTTGTAACCAAGGGCGAAAACAACCCCCGCCCCGATAACGAGGGCGATACACCCTATACCGTGCATTACGACGACATAATCGGTATATGTACCGAGAACGGAAAAATTCCCGGTCTCGGCGGAGTGATACAGTTTTTACGTTCATCACTCGGATTTTTCCTGTGCATAGTTCTGCCGTTGATACTTTTCTTCCTTTATGAGCTTTATAAGTTTATTGCTCTGCTTCTCGCGGAGCGCGCAAGCAAGGCTCAGGCAAACGGTGCACCGGATGAAAGTGAATTGGAAGAAATCAAAAAGCACGCGATTGAAGAATATCTTGCAAAGCAAGCCGCCGCGCAGGAGGAGGAAATCAAGCGCCGTGCAATTGAGGAATATATAGCAAAGCAAAAGGCGCAAGACGCCGCGTCGTGTGACTCGGAAAAAGAGAAGACCGACGAAAAATGATTTTAAGTTTAGCGGCAAAGCCGCGGAAAGAGAGGCAATTTTAGGAAATGGCTGCGTTTCTTGATTGGTTCTTTACTTTCCTTACCACGATGATAGACGGTATCTGGAAGATAGTCGCGGGTATTTTCGGCGGAATATTTCAGATATTCAATATTGTAAATTACGTAAAGCAGTTTGCCACCTATAAGGACGGCTTCAACGTGCTGGACTGGATCCTTGCCGTTATCTCCTTCCTTATCGTTATGGCGATATGGGCGCTGGTAATTTATCTTATCGTTATGCTGATAAGGAAATATATAAGATTCCGTAAATCCGCTGTGGGTAACGAGGATCTTCTTGAGGAGGTTGCGGAGCTTCACCGCGACGTTCTCAGAATAACGAAGGAAAAGGAAAGAATTCTTGCGCTCAAGATAGGCGACAGCAACGTGCCTGTCGACCTGCTTAATGATATTTACGACGATGAGAAGGAGAGCGAGGAGGAAGAGAAGGAAGAGATAAGCGATCTTCTTCCGAGATTCTCAAAGCTTGATTCCATCGACCAAAAATATCTATATCACGTTTTCCCCGAGTACGAAACGGGATATACTCTTTACGAGGTTTGTAACGAGTTCCGTAATTTCGCTTGCTCGAGAATGGGTCTTTTCTACGAGGAAAAGGTTATCAGATTGCTCTTTGCGGGTATGGCTTCAACGAAGCTGATACTGCTTCAGGGTATTTCGGGTACGGGTAAAACCTCGCTGCCCTACGCTTTGGGTAAGTTTATGGAAAACGACGCTACTATCGTTTCGGTTCAGCCCTCTTGGCGTGACCGCACCGAGCTTTTCGGATATTTCAACGAGTTCTCCAAGAAGTTCAACGAGACCGACGTTTTGCGCCGTATATACGAGGCGTCGTATAACGACGACGTTAACGTATTAATACTTGACGAGCTTAACATCGCGCGTATTGAGTATTACTTTGCGGAAATGCTCTCTATTATGGAAATGCCCGACGAGGACGAGTGGAGAATAGAGCTCGTTCCGTCATCATGGGATAACGACCCCAAAAAGCTTCACGGCGGTAAGCTTCTCATACCGCAGAATATGTGGTACGTTGGAACGGCTAACAACGACGATACGACCTTCGCCGTTTCGGATAAGGTTTACGACCGTGCGCTTACGATTAATATTGACAATAAGGGTATACCCTTTGAAGCGCCCGACACCGAGCCCCTCAGAATCAGCTATCAGTATCTGAACAGCCTTTACAAAAAGGCGGTTGAGGAAAATCCCGTTGAGGAAAAATATCTTGAAATGATTGAGGCTCTTGATAACTACGTTATCAAAAAGTTCCGCGTCGCATTCGGTAACCGTATTATGAAGCAGCTGAAGATATTCGTTCCCGTATACGTGGAGTGCGGCGGCACGGTGCTTGAGGGCATCGACCATATGCTTGCAACGAAGGTCTTCAGAAAGTTTGAGAGCCTTAACCTCTCTCTTATCAGAGACGAAATCAAGGGACTTATCAACTATCTTAACACTCTCTTCGGAAAGGACACTATGACGTCGTGCATAGAGTTCCTTGAGAGATTGCAGCGCACCTACTAATACCGTCTAAGGTTCTAAAAAAGCTTAAGGTGTGCGTCGAAATGCGGATTTTGACAACTAATATTTACATAAGATTGAAATTCAGTCAACAAACGTGAATTGCGAGAAGGGAAGGAGGACACCTAAAATGAACGAAAATTACGAACAATTCAGACAAAAGGCTCACTCCGCCTTTCGCGGTCTTGCCAAGGAATCGGCGGCGTTTGAGGATGCCGAAATGCTCCTTGGCGCAGCAGAAACGTCGGTTTCGCTAAAAAGGTCGCGGCTCGTAAAAAACATCGACACCGAGTGGATAAGCGTTATTGAAGAGACGATTCCTGCCTTGGATATTCTGATTCGCAATCCGTCGGTGGCAATAGAGGACGTTGACGAGATTTTACCGGTTGAGCTTTCGAGGCATATAACCGAAAAATCCATCAAGCACCTCGCTCAGCATACGAATCTTATTCTCGATATAAAGGACGATGAGGTAACCCCCTCGAAGATTCTTAACGTCTTCCACGAGGAAACCCATCTTACCTATGAGAATAAGTTCGTAAATACTCTTCTCAGTCGGCTTTCTGCTTTCGTCGATAAACGCTTCCGCGCCCTCAAGGGCGGTTCGGGAGTTGAGCATAGCTACAAATTCGATTACGATACCGAGTTTGAGCATCTCGCCTTCGACAGCAGCAGTCGAAATACCGCTCGGATCAATCTCCGGATCGAGCTGACCTCACCTCTCGGTCGGGAGATCTCCGAGTCGGATAAGGAGCTTAACGACAGATATGCGACCGCTTTTGAGCGAATCAAGAGGATCAATATGGCGCTTACCGCTTACCGCTCCTCCGCATTCGCTGAGCGACTCGGCAAAAACTATATCCGTCCTCCTGTAATCAGAACCAACGCGATTTTGAAGAACAAGAACCTCAAAGAGTGTCTTAACCTTTGGGAATATATAGAAAATTACGATAAGGTCGGTTACTCGGGTATCAGCGATAAATATATCGAAATGCCCTCGTCCGATTTTATCGGCGGTCTTTATTCCTCGGCGGCTTTGCAGTACGTATCCTTTTACAGCGGAGTCGTAGAGGATTGGACGAATAACAGACTTCTTTCCGAAAAGCATCTTTTTGAAACGGTGCCCGAGTTTGACGAGGACGAGGAGGACGAGGAGCTTGCCGATTACTCGGTTTACGATTCCGAGTATCGCAAGACCGTCCCCGTGTCACGTCTTATGAACAACCGCAAGAAGCTCTCCGAGGATGAAAAGAGCATAAGAAACGCTATTATCGTTGCTCTTATGGCTGACGAGATGATTTGGGCTGAGCAGCTTGAGAAGGAAGCAAACGAGCGCCGTCTTGCCCGTGAGAAAAAGGAGCGGGAGGAGGCTGAGCGCCGCCGCAAAGCAGAAGAGGAGCGCCGCCGCCGCGAGGAAGAGGAAGCCGCACGGCTTGCCAAGGAAGAGGCTGAAAGACTTGCAAAAGAAGAGGCCGAGCGAATTGCAAGAGAAGAGGCAGAACGTCTATCCAAGGAAGAAGCCGAAAGACTTGCCAAGGAGCAGGCGGCAATCGAGGAGGCTCTCGCCCAAATGACGAGCGAGGAGAAGCTCGACGAGTTTATCGAGGGCTACGTTGCGCCGTCTGAGGACGGAATTACCGGATTTGGAAACGTGCGCGGAGAAGAGACAGATTTCGTCTTCTCCGACGGCAAGGTTACCGAAAACGCCGTGGTCGTTCCTTATACCAGAGCCGAGTATCTTGCTTTGCCGAGAAAGAAAAAGAAGAGTGTTCTTATGAACGTTAAGAAGCTCGTAAGATATAAAAATACCTGCCGTCTTATCGACGTGCTCCGTCAGACAGAATCGGACAATCCAAGAATTTTGGAGAGAATCGAGCGTCTTGAAGAGCGTCGGACAGAGGAGGGCAGATTCCTGCCAAGCACTAAGCTTTGGGAGGAGAGTGTAAAAAGGCTTAGAAAATGAATTTAAAGTTTGACGGAAATTCCCGTAAAAAAGCCGCAAAGATTGCTAAAGCCGTATGCTCGGGTGCTTGGTGGATAGTTCTTATCCTTATAGCCGCTATGATGCTTAGCATTTTCAGCGCAAAGATTAAGGGGCGGGTGCCGAGCGTTTTCGGATATTCGGTTCTTAATATAGTTACCGGCAGCATGGGCGAGGAAATGCCCGTCGGCTCGTACATTCTCGTAAAGAAGGTCGCGCCCGAGGAGATAAAGGAGAACGATATTATCTGCTTTTACTCAACCGATCCGAGCATTTACGGAATGCCGAATACCCATCGCGTAGTAGAACCGCCGATTCTGGTTGACGGCAAAATAGAGTTCGTCACCAAAGGCGACGCAGCAGAAAAGCCCGATGCGCAGAATGCAAAGGGCGAAAATCTCATAGGAATCTACGTTACCAGAATAGGTTGGCTTGAAAGCTTTACCGCCGCGCTTGACGGCGGAGCTATGATTGGTTTAATCGTGGGACTTGAGGGGGGAATTATCGTTATGATAATTTTCTCGGTTATCAAATCAAAAAAGAAAAAAGACGTCGGCAGCGATTCCGCCGCCGACGATACGGTAAACAACTGATTTAAAAAAATAGAAGGGAGGACGTTTTATGGCAAACAACTCGGAAAAAAACGAAAAGCAAACGGAAACGGTGCCCGTCGTTGAAGACTTGAATTTAAACGAATCCGGCGCAGCCGATGCGTCCGACTTCGATGCAATTTCCGAAATATCCGACAGCGTTGATTCTGAAATTAAAGAAGCGTCTGTTTCCGACGTTTCCTCGGAACACGGAAAATCAAGAAAAAAGAAGTGGAATACGTTTGATTTCAGCATCAAAAATCTCGGACTTCAATCTGCGAGATCCGCGTTGTTCATTACTATCGTCTTTTTGGTGGTCTATCTCGTGGCTGTAATAGCCGTTTCGGGTGATTATTACAACGAATCTGCAGAGAAAAACGCCTCCATTTATTTTGAAGAGGACCTTGAGCACGTATCTCTTTTGGTCGAGGAGCATTACGCAAATCTCGGCGAGCTTGTGGAAAAGCTTAATTATGCGAAAAGCAGTGAAGAGGTTGAGAGCTTAATCGGCTCTTACATAGGCGAGGACCAGTTCGGTGACATCAGATTTTATTCCGACGGTAAAACCTACGCCGCAAACGGTCTTGAAATTTCCGACGAGCATAGCGGACAGTCGGTTTTCAAGGAAATAATCAAGGGAAACAAGCCTGCCTGCTCCGAGGTTTACAGAGACGATTCGATGCAGCTTGACTGCATCGGCTTCTTCATCCCCGTCAGAGGCTCGGCTTACGTTGACGGAATTTTATCTATCGTACCTGCGCGTAATATAGTCAGCGTTGAGTCGGTAATCGATGAAAAAGCCAGCGTAGTTGCCATAGTTGAAGCCGACGGAACCGTTCTTTCATCCTCTACCGCTTCGGATTTCAGATATTCCGTAGGAAATAATTATTACGAATTTATAGACAAAATGTCGTCCGATAAAACCAACGCCAACAAAATTGCCGAGCTTGTCGGCAGCGGTGAGAAAAAACCCTATACCGTTCAGTGCGGAGCCGATAACTACACCCTTTCCATTGCTCCCATCGATGCGTTTGACGGCAATTTGATGCTTATAACTATGAGTCTAAGCGAAGGACTTATTGCTCCCGAGCTTGAATACATCCGCCATATAGTTAACCTTTTGATAGTGGCTATCATTGCTATTATCGTCGGCTTCGTATTCGCACTTATGTATAACAGAAGGGCAAAAGAGGCAATTGCCACTGCGGTTCTCGTTGATTCCAAGCTTGACTGCCCGAATATCGAAAGCTTCAGACGCGAAGCAAAGGAGCGCGTTTTTAACGCGGCGAGGAAATATTCGATAGCGACCTTAAGCATCCGAAGCTTTAACTATTTAAAAGAAAATCACGGCGCGGAAGAGGTCAACGAGGTTCTTAAGTTTATTGCTAAAATTTTAGAGACCTTCTCGACCGACGAGGAGTGCTACGGCTACGACGGAAACGGAAGCTTCTGTACGCTTATATGGAATAAAGACAGACATTCCGTCAGGGATAGAATAAAGCTGATAAGCGCCGTCGTAAACAGAAGCGAAGCCGTGCTTGCCATAAGAACGAAGATAAGATTTGACACCGGTGTTTACAACGTTTACGAAGGCCGCCGCCGTTCCGTGCAGGAAATGATTAACTGTTCTGCGGTCGCCCGTGACTTTGCGCGCAAGGAAGTGCATAAGCTCTATTCCGTCTTCAGCGAGGAGATCAGAGAGGATATGAGCCGCGACGAAAAGATGGAAGCGCAGATGGAGCAGGCTCTTGAGCAGAGAGAGTTCAGACTCTTTTTACAACCGAAGTATAACGTTAAAAACGACAGAACCGACAGTGCCGAGGCGCTGGTGCGTTGGTTCGATACGAAAAGCGGAGAATATATCTTTCCCGGCGACTTCATAACTCTTTTTGAAACCAACGGCTTTATAACCAAGCTTGACCATTTCATTTACATCGAGGTTCTTGAATATATAAGCCGTGCGGTAGAAAAAGGCGAGACAGTCGTTCCGATAGCCGTCAACGTTTCCCGCGTAACCGCGGTAAGCGAGGATTTCCTTGAATTCTACGTTGGAAACAAGAAAAAATACCGCATTGCCGACGACTTTATCACCATAGAGTTTACCGAAAACTTCGCGATGGAGGACTACGAAAAAATAGATAACATCGTTCAGGTCCTTCACAGAAACGGTTTGCGCTGCTCTATCGACGACTTTGGCTCGGGATATTCCTCTTTCAGCATACTCAAGCAGATAGCGTTTGACGAATTGAAGCTTGACAGCATGTTCACCAGACGCGGAACCGATTTCCGCCGTGACGATAAGCTTCTTTCCACTATGATTGAGCTTGCAAAATCCATGGGCATGACGGTCGTGCAGGAGGGTGTTGAAACCAAGGAGAATTTCGAGCGCGTAATAAACTACGGATGCGATGTCATTCAAGGCTACTATTACGCCAAGGCAATGCCCCTTGAGGAATTCAGAGTATTTATCAGAACAAATACGTCAATTAAGTATAAATCTCTGGTTAAGTAAATTTCTAAAGGAATATGCCGGTAAATCTGGGCATTTGCCCGTATCGGTCTCATTAAAGTCAAAGTGGAGACGTTGAATTTACAACATCTCCACTCGTTTTTTATTCGGTTATGTCTAAATGCGACAGTCCATCAGCTTTTTATTTTTGTTTAAATACGTTCGTTGAAAAATCAACGTTTGATTTTCTTTTAAGAAATGATGCTGTTTGTTTTACAGGCATAGGCTTAGCAAAATAGTAGCCCTGAATATAATCGATACCATAACTTTCAAGCACTTCTGCCTGCTCCTCGCTCTCAACTCCCTCTGCCGTAACACCAAGATTCATATCGTGGAAGAAGTCAGCGAGAATTTTTACAAGGTTGCAATCGCCCATCATGGTGTCTGCCGTAGCGGTTATGCTCATATCAAGCTTAACGGTTTGTATGGGAAGGCGCATAATACAGTTGAAATTGGAATATCCCACTCCGAAATCGTCAAGGTAGAATACGTATCCGTCCTCGGTAAGCTTGCTCATATTATATTCGGCAATTCTGAGATCGTCAAACACGACTCTTTCGGTAAACTCAAACGCTATGCGGTGATGCGAAATGCCGTAGCTGTCAACTACGTCGTTTAGCTTTTGGCGGAATCCGTCGCTTATAAGCATCTGGGTTGGAAGGTTTATGGAAACGAGCATATCGTCAAACGCGCGGTTCTCGGAAAACGCGCGGCAAACCTCGTTTATGACAAACCAGGTTATCGGAACGATAAGACCGGTGCGCTCGGCTATCGGAATGAACTCACCGGGACTGATTGAGGTACCGTCCGGTTCGTGAAGTCTAAGAAGAGTTTCCATAGAAGAGAATCTCTTCGTTCTCACGCTGTAAACCGGCTGAAAATAAATTTCAAATCCGCTCTCGCGGTCAACCTGCTTAAGTCTGCTTATTATGTACTTTCGGCGGAGCATCTCGTGACCGAGCTCGGGAGTGTAAACCGAGTAGGGCTTGTTTTGCTCGGAGGCTTGCTCCAACGCGTAATCAAGCTTTTCGTAGAAGTAATCGGCATCGGTCGAGCCGGTGGAGTGGCAGACGTATTCTACCACGGTGGTTTTAAGAAGTATCCCCGTTCCGTTGTAGTCGATAGGTTTTTTCAGCATTTCGCGGAGCTTTTCGTTTTGCTCCTCGCTGTCCTTTTCGTGATAGGGAAGCATAATGGCAAATGCGTAGGCGTCAAGATGAAACACCGCGCCGTAGTGGAACATCCTTTCAAGAAGAAAGGCGAATCTGCAAACTATCTCGTCGCCCGCCTTGTATCCGTAAGCAAGGCTTAGCACGTTTATGTTTTCGGCTCTGACGATATAGGTTTTAAATTTTTTCTTGTGTTTTATTCTGTTATCTACCTCGAGGAAATACCTGCGTCGGTCGTTAAGCTTGGTCAAGGAATGAACGCCAAGGCGCTGATTCTGGAAATTCAGGAAAAATATCGCTTCAATAAGCGCACAGGTTACTACCAGACAGTTAACGCCGACTATCTGAGTGGAAACCACGATGCAGAATGCAATAATCAAACCGGAATGTCTGATTGCAAGAATCAGATTTTTTGAAAGACTTTTGCCGTGTCTGATACAGAAAGCAAGACAAACTACGATATCTACCGCGACTGCAACGTAGTCAAGAAGAAATGCAGGCCCCTTGATAATCTCGCCCGCGTCGGTAACCTCAAAAAGAATTCCCGTGTGATAATTGGTAAGCGTTACTGCCGCAAGAGCGATAAGTGAGGAGATAATTGCTATCATAGGGAAAAACAAATGCTTTTCCACAAAAACGTGGTCTATTACCTTGTGAATTAGGTACAGTGAGATAAACGCCGCCGTCGTGGGTGGCAACAGATATTTTACCATCGCAAGAATTTCAAATACATGAGGGGGCGGCGATGCGTTTTGAGCGAGCAAGGCATAGCAAAGAGATACCAAAGCCGTCGCAAGAGTGAGAAACAAGCTTGCCGCAAAATATCTGCTTGACTTGGTTAAGAAATATTTAGTTTGAAAGAACGATAAGGATATGACAAATACTATGCTGATAGCAAAGCAGCTGCTTACAATCTCCATAAAAGTCCCTCTTATTTCTTCGTTTTTGGTAGGCTCGCAAATGTCATTATACACAAATGGCTCACATTTGTCAAGAAAAAAATTGAATTTTTGTAAAAAATGCCGAAAACAACCATAAAAATAGCTTTTAGCATTCGTTTTTGTACTTGGACTATTGTAATATTATCGGCTTTGTGCTATAATCATAAAAACGGTTAGTGTTATGTTTTCGCGAAAGGAGGAGACCTATGAAGAGCATACAAGCTAAGATTTTACTGTCGATTTTATTTGGAATGATCATCTTGGCTATCGTTCTTACTACCGCAAGCACGTATTATATAAGCTCTACCTTGGAAAAGGATTCGAACCTTATCACAGAGTCTGTTGCCAACACTGAATCGCTTCGTATCAACGAGGAATTTGCTCGCATTGAATCTGCCGTCGGTATGATGAGCACCTACGTGAATGCAATATTGGATAGCCCCGACTCGCTCGGCATCAGCTCGCAGGAAAAGAGCTATACAGCAAAAGCAAAAGAAATGTTCAGCAATATTGTGCAGAACACACCGGGTGTTACTGCATTTTATCTTAGATATAATCCTTATCTCACCACTCCCCACGCCGGATTTTTCATCGGTGTAAGTGCCGGAGGTCAGGAGCTTGTCGAGAGGGAGACCACCGATCTTTCTAACTGGGAGACCAAGCCGCACGAGCAGGTGGGATGGTATTCCGACCCGATAACCAGCGGAAAAGCGGTCTGGAGCACGGACTACCATAATCAGAACAATTCCCAGAATATTATCACCTACGTAGTGCCCGTTTACAAAAATTATACTCCTTACGGCGTAATAGGTATTGAGTTTGACGCGTCTTTGATTACCGATATAGTTGACAAGGTGTCGGTTTACGATAACGGATTCGCCTACCTTACGAACGGGGACGGCAGCATTTATTATGCGCCGGAGCATGCCAGAATAGATGCGCTGAATACTGCTCACGGATATTCGCAGGTTACGGTTCCTCTGGATAACGGAATGAACTTTGAGCTTCACGCCGATTACAAGGATATTCAGCGTGGCGGATACAGAGCAATATGGGCTATAATTGTTATCACTGTTTTCTTGCTGGTTGCCTTTATGCTCTTCGTTTACTCTATCACTGTAAGAATAGTAACTCCTCTTAAGAAACTGGCAAGGTCGGCGGAGCAGCTTTTGGACGGTAAAATGGAGATGGACGACTCCTTAATGACAAACGATGAAATCGGTGCGCTTGCCGAATCGCTTTCAAAAACATCAGGAAAGCTTGAGGAATACAGAAAATATATCGGAACTATTGCTTTTCGCGATTCCTTGACGGGTGTGAAAAACGGAACGGCTTATAAAGAAGCTCAGGTTGAGTTAGAGAAGGATATCCGCGTGGAAGAGGAATGTGAATTTGCGGTAGCGGTAGTTGATATAAACGACTTGAAGAAGGTTAACGATGCTTACGGCCACGAGGTCGGAAACCGCCTTATTATAGAAACCTCGAAAATAATATGCACAGCATTCAAGCATAGCCCCGTGTATAGAATAGGCGGAGATGAATTTGCCGTTATACTCAAAAACAACGATTACGCTAATCGGTGCGACATTCTCCGCAATTTGACCGAGGAATACCCCAAAGCTCCGAAAACCGTTGCGGGAGGAGCGGTAACGGTTGCGTTTGCAATCGGAATCGGAGTGTATCAACCCGGCATGGACAGCGGATTTGACGACGTATTCCGCCGCGCAGATGCAGATATGTATAAGCAAAAGCAGGCAACGAAAGGTTAAATATCGACGTCGGCTAATGAAAATAAAAAAACAAAAGAGAGACAAAGGGGCGACCTGCTTTACCGCAGGTCGCCCCTTTGTCTCTCTTTTATGTATTGGGTAAATTGCGTAAGATAATTTGTAAATAATTGGTTGCAAAATTAAGCCTTGCCAAAGCTTAATTTAATGTGCTTGTTATCACTCTGTTACAGGATCCGCCGCTGCCCGATGAGCCAAAGCTTTGATAAGCGTTTTGATCTACGTCTGGGTAATTAACGAATTCGACGGTGAACTCAAGTTCACCTTCGCCTTGCGCATCAAGGGCTACCGTGCCGAGACTGACTATGTTCGGAAGGAGTGCCGTTTCGGAGGAAACCTTGTCTGCCGGCGGAGTCGTTAGAAAATCACCGCTCTCAACTATCCTCAGCTGAGTGCTGAAATAGTAATTCTTTCCGTCGATAACGAGCGGTGTTTCACCACCGTCGGGGCATTCAATAGCTACGCTGACCGTATAGGCTTTTTCAGAGAGGTTGTCGTATTCTACACGGATTTGCACTCTGTCACCGGGAACCATACTTTTGAACACGGCGTTAAAATCGGTAAGCTCTTTAAATTCGGTATCGTCCGCAAGCTTGTAATAATAGCTGATGCTTACGTCGGCTCCTTTGATTTGAGTTTGCATGCCGGTTGCCGTTGCCTCATCCTCGCGCGCCAGCCAGGCAAACGCTCCGGAATTGAAAAAGAAGGTCAATGAGGTTATGAGCGTGCCCAAAATGATGCTGAGAGTAATAGCTTTGGAATATATTTTCTTCATTTTCCTTCCTTTCTTCCGTTGCGCTCAGTCAGCGCGGATTGTTTTAAGGCGAATTTTCCTCGGATTTTTTAATATTGTCTGATGAATTCGAATATTGAACTATTGCGGTGTAGCCGTCGGCGTAGCACCAAAGGTCTAGGGCGACTCGTCTTTTACGTTATCGGATAGCAACGAATGCTGTGTAATTCTCGTGTACTTATCGCCGCCAAAGTTAATGGCTATAACCGTTTGCTTATCCGTGTTAGTATTGTAGCCCTCGGAGCTTTCGGGTGTTCCCGTGTCTACGTATCGTCGGACGTAAACCTTTTCGTTGTTTATATCGACGGCAGTGCCGTCAAATTTTGAATTCATATAAATTAAGCAGTACGACTGATAATAGGTGCTGTAATCAAGGTTTCCTTCTGCGTCGGTTGAAGAGCGTTCGGTTACCGTAACTATCTCTCCACCGTAAGAGTAAACGAAATCAAGCGTACCAAGCTGTCCGGATGCCGAGCCGTCGTATCCCGAGTCTGCAACACCGTCAGCCGAGAAGTAAACGATTTCCATCGGTGTCGAAACAATATCGTCAAAGATAGAACCGATACCTGCGCTATCGCTTTCGCTGTTAGACGTACCGAGAATGTACACGCCCTCGTTATACACCTTGAACTCGTAAGCAACGAGAATTCTGTCGCCGTTAAGATAGCTGCGATACACTTCGCCGTTATAGGTGGCGGTTACATAGGGATTGGATTCCGAGTTCGTGCCGGGCTTGTAGGGATGCGATCTTGGCACCTCGAAGCGCTCAATATAATCACTGGCTTGGAACATTGTAGAACCCGAGCCGTCGCTTTCATCCATCTGCCATAAACAGAAGTATTGCTTAAAGTTTTCATATACGTCGTCAAGAAGCTCGTATTCGTCTTCTTCCGGATGGTAATTCGACGTGGGAACGGCAATTACAACCCGAATTTTATGCGGCTCGGTGCTGGTTTTATTTACCCTGAAGGCTACGCAGCCCGCGGGTATATCGGTATAAGTACCTTCCGGACCGACGGGAGCGCGGACAAATCCTCCCGTTCCAATAATGCCGCCTATATTAGCGCCGAAAGCAATGCTTTCTTCCATTCTGAATTTTTTCAGAAGATTGTCACCGTGAAGAATTCCGCCATTGTCGCTTTGATCGCCGTTTAACCAAGCGAGATCTGCCAGCGAATATACGGAATACTGCGTTGCAGCACCGCTAACCGAGCTCTTCACAATTCCGGTTCCCTGAACGGCTACCGTGCTGTCCTCGGGCCAGAATACGTATTCGTCAGCACTGAGAATATGGTAATCCTCTCCTTCGGTTCCCGATTCTTCGTTGGGGTCAAAGGTAATCGTACCGTAATTGAGCTCCTGAGTATATTCAAGAACGTAGATACAAAGCTTAGTGCTACCGGTTGCCGAAAGCGCGGTGTTAAAGGCGCTGCCGTTATAGTTAACGTACTGTGTGGTTCCGTCAATGGTATACTGAATATAGCACGTACCGTCATTATTGAATTTTACGACCGCGTTTGTTGAGTTGACAAGGGCACTTGCTGTAGCATTATCGCCCATCTTAAAGTTGGAGGTGTTCTGAGCATTGGCATCGTTGCCATTCCAAAGAGTGTACTCGGTCTTCTGTCCTATTGTGAGTTGGAAAAGATACAAATCCAGTATAATTGGCACCGATGCTCTGATCATTCTGAGGTGGTTTTCAGAAGCGTTGCCGCTTGCATCAACTCCGTTGGCATAAAAGTCGTAAATATAATATCTGTCAAGTATAATATAGTTGTTTCCGCCATACGAGTAAATGTCCAATCCGGCGCCAGGCGTACTGCCTGTTTTAGTTAAGCTCGAAATGAGTATGGGGGTTTCCATATTTGTGTCGGTGGGCAGATAGCAATAGTCGCTTGACGGAGTGCGGAATAGATAATTAAAGGTGTTGCCTGTCGGCTTCGTCAAAGAAGCGCCGTTTGCTCTGGCGGTATTGTTCGTAGAATAAAATTTTTGGTTCTCGATATCAACGAGTACGCCGGTATAATTACCGCGAGTATAAATGTTTTCCCCTTGCCAGTTGTTGCCGCTTGCAGTAAAGTAAGCATTTGGTGCGTCGCGCGACTCCGAGTTTAGCGTAACGATGTCTGAGCCGTCAAGCGGAATCCAATAGTAAGCATATCGCGTTGATAATATACGAGTATACTCATCATACATAAAATATCCGCTTAATCCGGAGCTTGCGTAATCGTAATAATCCTCGAACTTACCGTCGGTAATCGTAACCGGGGTGTTGCCGACGAAATAAGCATAGCTGTCTGTCGAGTAGTTGGATAGTATTCTGAATTGGTCGCGCAAAGTCTGAACTGCCGCCGCCATTTCTTCGTCCGACATATTGCCGCTGGTGTGGTCAAGGTTGATAACCTTCCATATATCGCTATCATTTTGCACGGCATCAAGCAGTGTCCGCACATCATCCTCGGTTATGCCGCCAACACCTTCGCCGGTTAAAAAGCCTTTGACGAACTCATCGGGAGAACCCTCGAAGGATTCTATGAAGGTAGCTATTTCCTCGGCGGTAGCATAGGTTTGCGATTCGCCTCTAGTGGTATACCTTTCGTTAAAGTTGCCTGAAGATGCGCCTTCCGATTGATTATAAAGCGACATCATAAACGCAGTCTCGGCATCTATCTCTCTCATTATAACGAGAGGCTTTCCTTTTGCAAGCTGCAAATCAGCGTCGCTGGTAATCCGTCTTAAGTAAGCGGCAACCGATTTTTGTCCCTTCGTATTGTTGGCAACCCAACCGTCAGCCGAATCTTGACCGAGAGCAAATTCGGGAGGGACGTTCTCATACCAGGTTGACTCAATAACGTCCTCGGTGGAGGAAAGTGCAAAGGTAAACACACCGTCGTAGAAATAATAGGAGGTTCCGTTGTCCCCGATGGAAAGACCCGTATACTCCTCACAAAGCGGGTTACCCTCGCCGTCGGTAGCTTCGGAAATTTTTAAAACTTCATCGTTTTCCTTGTCTATTTCAACAACTTCACCGTTGTTCAGTATATAGCCGTATTTATTATATATAACTCCCGCGAGTATATATCCCGGCTTGTTACCTACGTCAAGACCGCCGCCTCCGCTGCCGCCTATAACGTCGTACGAAAGGTCGCCAAGGCTATCTCCCGAGCCTGCTATAATATTTCCGTTTTCCTCATTGATTTTCGGATTCATATTGTATAGGTATCCAACAATACCCGCCGCGGAAAGATAATTTGCTTCCACTCCGCCGACGGTGGTCGTGTCGGACAGATCCATTGCCACTACGCTGCCGCTGCTGTAAAATACGCTTACAAGCTCAATGGTGGAATACTCTACGTGACCTGCCAGAATACCTATATGATGGTTTTCGTGAGGGGCGGTTTCGTAGCCGTCTTTGCCGTAAAGCTCGGTGTATGAATAACGGTGACCCTCGCGGCCGTTGGCAATTGCAAAAGCCATTTCTTCCACAAACGCTTCAACCGCTGCCCAAAACTTTGATTGCACGCTTACCGTAACGTCGCTGAGCACGAGATTCGATATTACCGAGGGCGTTCCCGCAAATTCGGTTACTCCGTCTGCCGGAAGCTCTCCCAAAAATCCAACATGTCCAAAGAGACCCGCGTCGGTGTAAAAGGGATTTCCCTCTACCGAAACGTTATGTATCACCGATGTGGCGCAGGTGTTACCCGTGTCGCCGACAGTTACCTCGGTGCCGCTGACGCCCTTGACGGAACCGATGAAGGGATAATCGTTGGTTCCGATTGCCGTGATGCCGTCAAACGACGAGCCGTCAATAACGACGGGAGTATAGCTTGGCGTGCAAACCAGGAAATAGGGAATGTGCGTCAGGTCGTCTTCTGTGTTGTATTGAAGATGTTTTTTATAGAAATAGCCAAGTCTTTGAAGCTCGGAAAGGTTGTATAAATGCTTTACGTCGGAGATAACGTATGGGTTTTCTTTAGTGCCCCATTCCGCTCCGCCGTCTGCCGTTATACCTTCTGCTGTGCCGTAGTCGGTGAGGCCGGTAGCGTTAAGTCGGTCGAAAAGAAGCTCTATCTGACCGCTGAGATAGCCGTCGTAAATTTCCTTTCTTGAAAAGTATGCGTAAGAAATTACAACGGAGATAAACACCAAGATAGCAAGTAGAACGGATATAATACACACGCTTGCGCGCTTAATTTTTGACACGGATTTGCCTCCTTTTAGCCATAATTGCTCTGGCACATTACGGCTGTGATTCGTTTGGTAATTCGTTCGAGGTCGAATGAATTTCAAAGCTTGCTCCTATCTTGAAATAGACGTAGCAAGGCATTATAGTCGTTATATATTCAATGGAATAGGCGAAAACGCTGAGGTTCGGCTCAACCTTTACGTAAACGTAATAGTTATCGCCCGCATTTTCTATATCGTCGTTTACAACGGTTACTCCGTCGCTGCTTTCGGAAAAGTTATTAAGCTTATAATGATTGTTTTTAACGTCGGTTGCTTCGGTTCCGTCAGCGCCGAGATACTTAAGATTGTGAAGCTCGGATGCAGCGTAATCCACGTTGGATACGGCAACCGAGAATTTTATGTAGCAATCGTTCGCGTTTTCTGCAGACTCTATCGCGTGAAAGCTTTCAAGCAGGGGTGTCGTGCCGTCCGCCAACGTGTCGCTTTCGGTAATCTTCGCCTTCTCGGCAAGGACGTTTCCGTTTGCGTCGTATTCGTTTTTATAAATGTCGGCAAAACGTCCGTTTTCATCCGGATTATAATAGAGTTTTAAATTCATGCTGTCACCGTTTCCGCGAGGCACGGTAAGGCGTAGGTAGACCACGTTTTCCGGCTTCGGAAGCGAGACGTTATCTATGATACCAAAGCTCATCTGATTGAGATTGATTGTGAAACCGCCTTCGCTTTCGGTAGGAGCGGAATCTCCGTTTATAGTCATATCAGAGCAGGGATAGTAACGACGGCTTTCCTCTGTGAGATTGTTCGAGCCGTCGTTTACTACTTTTGCAATAAGGAGGGTTTCTTCTGTGAGCGATCCTCCGGAAAAACCGAGATTGTCAGACAAAAGTTTGTCTGAAAGCCAGGCGAGAGAATACAGAGTTCCCGTAAAACAGATGCAAAAAGCACACGCTACGGCTATCATTTTGAAGATAGTTTTTCTTAATTTCATATTATTCCCTCCTTTTCTGATTCGATTTAAATAAAAAAGTGCTATTGACCCCTATGGGAAAACAATAGCAACTGGCTGGCCTGTCGGCCCCTATAGCTTTGCGTCGCCGACTTTCATCGGTTTTGCCAAATATACATTATGCTAAACGGTATAAGAACTATAATGCTAAATAGTATAACAATTATAGCATAAACGATAACCAAAGTCAATAGATTTTAAAATATTTAAAATCCTTTATATATTTTGCAACAACATAGAAAAATTGTCCGTCCTACTGCCTATTTTCGTGCAGTTTGCGGTGCTTTTAAAAAGCTTTTTTGTTCAGAAAGATGCAGAGTGTTAAAATGAACAATCAACAAGCCTCAAAGAATTCGTATTATTCTTTGTTTTGATATTGGTTTTTGCTAAAATACGATTTATATGTCCCCCCGTGTCAAAATATTACAACGAAAAAGCGCGACTTTCTTCGATTGAAGAACTTGGATATCGCGGATGATTTTCCGTTTTTACATGCGGTGCTTTCATACGGACAACAGGCTTGCTTTTAACAGAATTTTTGCAAGCTTTTTGAAAAAATAATTGACAAATGCAAATAATTGTGAGCAATCGTTGCTATTTTGAAAGAAATATTTTCCAATTTGCGTGCGCTAGGTAATTTTTTCTTGACATAACCCTATATATATGTTATTATATATAAAACGGAGATAAGTGTCGATTTCTGTCAAAAGAGTCGCTCTTACGGACGTGCAAGTGTAATTACATTAGTTACTTGAATGGAGAACCGGAATGGAAAATAAAAGCGAAGAATTTTACGTGATTGACCTTGGCCGTATAGTTAAGTCGCTCTGGCACGAGATTTGGTTGATCATTTTATCTGGAATTGTTTTGGCTGCTTTGGGATTTTCTCTCGCAACCTTTGTTATAACGCCGAAATACTCGTCTTCGGTTATGCTTTACGTTAATAACAGTAGTTCGTCGGGCAATCAGTCCTCGGGAATCAGCTCTTCGCAGATTACTGCGGCGCAGAGCCTTGTAAAGACCTACAGCGTAATGCTTCAAAACAGAACTACGCTTGAGAAGGTAATCGAGAAGGCGGGGGTTTCCTACACTCATACGCAGCTCGCGTCAATGATCGAAGCTAAGTCTGCCAATAATACCGAAATTATGAAGGTCACCGTTGAATCGACCGATCCCGAGGAGGCTGCGCGCATAGCTAACGCCATATGTGACGTTTTGCCCGAGAGAATTTCCGAAATTATCGAGGGCGCTTCCATGACCGTGGTGGAAAATGCCGTGGAAAACTACGAGAAGGTTTCTCCGAACAGAACCATGTATACTGCGGTTGCTTTTATGCTCGGAATTTTAATTTCCGTAGCGGCAATAACGGTTAAAACGCTTCTTGACGATAGAATCTACGACGAGGATTACGTTCTTAAAAATTATGATTGCCCCGTTCTTGCCAAGATTCCCGACCTTATTAACTCCAAGGGAAAGAAATACGGCTATTACTATCAAAGTAAGCGGGAAGAAAAAAGTAAGAGAGGTTGGTGCAGTTAAATGGGTCTTTTCAAAAGAGAATACGATCTTTCAAAAGCAGGCGAAATTCATCAGAGAACGCTGCATAAGAATCTTGAGTTCACTGCTCTTGAGCAATATAAACTTCTGAGAGCCAATCTCGATTTCACCGTTTCCGAAGGAACGAAGTGTCCTGTTGTCGGTGTGACGAGCTCAATAAGAGGCGAGGGCAAGAGCACGACTTCGATAAATCTTGCTTTCGTTCTGGCAGAAAAGGGAATAAAGGTTTTGCTTATTGACGGAGATTTGCGTTTGCCCTCCGTCGCGAAAAAACTTGGAATAGATAACACCCCCGGTCTTACCAATATGCTTATCGGTCAGTGCGATAAAAAGCTTGACGAATTCAAGTCGGATATACACGATAACCTGTATATAATTCCTTCGGGTGATATTCCTCCGAATCCGTCAGAGCTTCTCGGTTCGAGCAGAATGAGCTCGCTTCTTGACACGCTAAAGGAGCAGTTCGATTATATCGTAATCGACCTTCCGCCTATAAATATCGTTTCGGATGCTCTTTCCATATCCGGAATGACCTCGGGCATGATTCTTGTTATAAGAGAGAAGTATACCGAGAAAAAAGAGTTCAAGAGATGTTATACGCGCCTTAAGATGTCAAACGCCAACGTTCTCGGCTGCGTTCTGGTAGGGGCTGATTCTAAAGGCTCAAGTTACTCCAAATACAAGAAATACAAATATTATAAGTATTACAAGAATTCGGAAGACCGTCAGTAGCATAAGTTTAATGTGAAAACTGAAAAGGAATTTTTGACATGATTGATTGGCACAGCCACGTTTTGCCCCAAATGGACGACGGCAGCCGCAGTCTTGAAGAAAGTCTTAAGATGCTTTCGGCTCTTAGCGAGCAAGGAATATCATCCGTCGTTGCCACTCCGCATTTTTATGCAAACGAGGATTCTGTCGAAAGCTTTCTTAAGAGGAGAGCGGAGTCGTTTGAAAACCTGTCCGCCTGTTTGACGGATGCGCATCCGCGCGTTTTGCGCGGAGCGGAGGTCGAATATTACTCCGGCATAGCAAAGCTTAAGGATTTGAGGCTGCTTGCGATAGAAAAAACAAACCTGCTATTGCTGGAAATGCCTATCTCGAAATGGTCCGACACGATGGCAAACGAGATCGTCGAGCTTTCCGCCGTGCGCGGATTCACGATCGTGATTGCGCACGTTGAGCGTTGTTTGTCGCTTCAAAGCAAGGCCGTTCTCAACAAGCTTCTTTCTAACGGCATTCTCATGCAAGTAAACGCAAGCTTTTTCCGCGGATTCCTTGACGGACGCAAAGCGATAGGTCTCTTAAAGTCGGGAGTTGTCCATTTCATCGGCTCGGACTGCCACAACACCACCTCGCGCCCGCCGCGAATTGACACGGCCTACGCCCTGATAAGAAAAAAGCTCGGCGAAAGCTTCATTCGCCAAATGAACAGCTACGGCCACAAGCTGCTTGGGGATTAAGTCGGTTTTTGATAGATATAAAGTGATTATGATGGTGTGTTAGAGTAAAATGTTCGAACAATGCTTTGATATGGCGAACGAGTTGAATATAAAATTGTTTGAGGAAGTTGTGAAAAATTGATTGCATATTTTTGTTATTTGGTTTTAGTAGGAATACAAGCTTTATTCTTCTTCCGCAAAGGAAAGGTGCAAAAAGATAATTTTAACGCTAAAGGTTATTTAATCTTGTGTTGCTTAGAACTTGTGGTTTTGGCAGGCGTGAGAGGTTATACCGTAGGAGCAGATACCGAAATATATCTAAATGCAATTGATTATTGTGCCGAATGTCCGAATTTGTTTTATCAAAGGCGGGAAAGGTTCGTCCTTTCAATTTTGAAATAGGGTATTTTGGGTTGATGAAATTATGCAATTTGTTTGGCATAGGAAAAACCGGCTTTTTATTTATAGTCGCGATAGTCATATATCTCCCTGTTTTCTATTTCATAAAGAGGTTTTCGTCAAATGCGTATCTGAGTATTTTATGTTATTTTGCATTCGGTTTTTTTTCTTACAGTTTGGGAATATTTCGTCAAATGATCGCCACATCAATACTGCTCCTAGGATTGAGATATGTTATAGAACGACGATTTTTGAATTATGTGTTTGTTGTTGTTTTAGCAAGTTTCTTTCACACATCAGCTGTATGTGGCATTGCTTTATATCTTATGTATGGCATAAAAAAGGAATTTCTTTTACGCTGGATTGTTCCCATAGAAATTGCTTTGATCGTGTTTGGAAAAACATTTTCATCAATGATAGTAAGCATTTTTCCTATGTACTCAGGATATATTAGTGCAGAACGAAATGTTCAAGGCGGGACGTATTTAATGCTGCTTCTTTTGAACATTACTTTTGTGGCATGCGTTTTTTTGAAAAACAAAGATGAAAGTAATATAGTGGACAACATTACTACATGTGCATTGTTTATTGCAATTTGTGTGCAGTGTGTGGCGTATTCATTTGGCATAATGGGTAGAGCAGTACCGTATTTTTCAATTTATATGATAATTGCCATCCCCAATATTATTTTTAACCTCGAAAAGAAACTTGAAAGTAGAACATATGGATTGTGGAAAAGAGAGACAAGTGTGTGTTTATTTGCTTTGGCAAGTGTAAGCTTGTTTGTTTTAACATATATCTCGTTTAATGGAAACCATTATGTCGTTCCATACTATATGTATTTCCAAAATGCATAGTTTTTATGGCAATGATGGAAAGGGAATTTTATGAACCCAAAGAATATACTGATTAAGTTTACAAATTTTTTGATTGATAAACATGCAAGATTTAATTATCTAGTAAGGATGGGTGCAACGAATCATATTTCGGATGAGAGATTTTTAAAGATGAAATATAGTCGCACATATGGTAAAGAGCTTAAGTTTGATATTCCTATCACATTTAATGAAAAACTTCAATGGCTAAAGTTATATGACCGAAACCCGAATTATACTGTAATGGTGGACAAGTACAAGGTGCGTGATTATATTGCAGAAAAAATCGGTGCACAATATCTAACTCCATTAGTTGGTGTATGGGATTCGCCAGACAAGATTGATTTTGAAGCTTTGCCTGATCAATTTGTGTTGAAATGCAATCATAATTCGGGATTCGGAATGTGCATATGCACCGATAAATCAAAGATTGATATTACAAAAGTAAAAAAAGGATTGGCAAAAGGCTTAAAACAGGACTATTACCTGACCGGACGTGAGTGGCCATACAAGGATGTTCCGCGCAAAATCGTGGCAGAACAATTTCTAAAAAGCGATGTCGGAGGTCTTACGGACTATAAAATTCATTGTTTTAACGGTATTCCAAAGTTTGTTTTGGTTTGCCGCGACCGCTTCGCTGAAAGCGGTTTGACCGAAGATTTCTATACACTCGAATGGGAACATATGAATCTTAAACGGCCCAAGATTCCTAATGCTTTGACACCTATTCCCAAACCGGAAAAACTGGATGAGATGTTGGAACTTGCCAAAAAGCTTTCTGAAAACATTCCGTTTATTCGAGTCGATTTCTATTTGGTTGAGGGAAAAATCTATTTCTCGGAGCTGACGTTTTTCCCCGCATCGGGATTCGAAGGATACGATCCTCCCGAATGGGACAAAACTTTTGGCGAGTGGTTATCACTTCCGTTAAAGTGAAATAACATTGAATGCGTAGAGCTAGGCTCTGGTATTAATAAAAAATTCCTAAAAGGAGAAGAAAACATGAAGAGCAAGTTTTTTTCAAGAGCGATTTCGTTGCTTTTGGTAGTGATTCTTGCGGTAAGCGTTATGCCTATTGCAATATTTGCAACCGAAGCTGGAATTGCAACGATTTCGGAAGACGAGCAGATTACGACCTTCCAAACGGTCGAATCTACCCTTGCTCCCGGTATCATACAAACGGTTAATAGTGGTTATGCTGCTGACGGCAAATTAATTAATTATTATATTGCTATCGCAGATATTAACCGTGATGACGTTGGTGTTCAGGCATCTTACAAGGATGCTCAGTGCGAAACTCTCGGTATGTCCAAAATGACCGAGCAGGCGGCCGCTATGAACGAAAAGTATTCTAATCCGGACGATGCATACTACATTCCTTATTATGCGGTTGTAGCGGGTGTTAACGGTGACGGATACAACACCGGTAATGCTATGCCCTCAGGCGCACACATTATGAATGGTGTAAGCGGATTTGGCATCAGCAAAGCAGGAAATTCCTCCTGGTTTGCTATTTTTGAGGATGGCACCGCGCTTTGTGGCGCGAATAACACCGACTGGGATGCGGCAGTTGCAGCACACGGTCCTGCGCAGGAGGCTATCGGCGGCTTCCAGCTTGTCAGAAAGAACGGTGTTGACTGTTCTTACAGTGACGGAAGTTATCTTAATGACGGACGTTATCCTCGTTCTTTCGTTGGTGTTACTGCTGACAACAAGGTTGTTTTTATGGTTGCTGACGGTAATGGCTCCGGCGGTTCTGCAGGTACTAACTGGAAAGAGTCTGTAGAGATCATGACTGAGGCTGGTTGTACATATATCCTTTGTCTTGATGGCGGCGGATCTGCAACTTATATTTCACGCCCTGAGGGAAGTAACGACATTCAGGTAACAAGCCAACCCTCCGACGGTTCGGAACGTGCGGTTTCCAACGGTCTTGTTATGTATACCTGTACCCCTCCTTCTGACGTTTTTGAAAAGGCAGTCATTTCTGCAGATAATGCATATATTACTCCGGGCTCAAGTGTTAACGTTTCGGCAATTGGTGTAAGCCCGGCAGGTACTGCTGCTGTTATTCCCGAAAATGCAGTTTGGACAGCTACTAACGGTACCGTTGAAAATGGTGTTTTTGTTTCTGACGGAACAATCGGTGCTGCCAAGATTGCTTTGACGGTGGATGGCGTTGAAGTTGGTTCTACCACTGTCAACGTTGTTGTTCCCGACGCTATCGCATTTTCCAGAGATATAATTACTGTTCCCTTTGGTGCAACCGTCAAGCTTGATGTTACTGCTAAATACGGTCTTCACACGGTTGTTATTAAGCAAAGCGACGTTTCTTTCAATGTCGTTGATGAATCAGCCGGTACTATGTCCGGATGGAGTTTCACGGCTGCAGAGAGCGGAGAAGGCACACAAATAGTTGTTAGTGTGAACGGAGCTGCTGACGTTACAGATACTATTGAAATCAAACTTGGAAAAGGATCTGAGGTTTTATTCGGCTTTGAAGAGAATGATATCAGTTCAGATCTCGAAAACTGGAGAATAAGCCATCACGGCGGATATGCAGTTTCGGATATTTCTATTGTAACTTCTGAAACAGGCAAGGTGCATAGTGGTAATCAGGCGCTTGCATATCACTATCCTATGGATGAGGCATTGCACGGAACAGAGTTCTGGGCAGGCAACTCTCTGGTTTGGACCGGCGATTCTGTGGAAATTGAAAATGCGACCAGCATAGGATTCTGGGTATATATTCCGGAGGATGCTGTGCAGTTCTCCATTTATATGAGTGTTTCAAAGCATGATGAGAACGGAGAGTTTGCAGGAAAAACCGGATCGTCGATGGAAATCTACAATGAAGACTATATTAATAACAGAGATAATTCCGGATGGTTCTATTTTGAAATGCCTATATCTCAAAGCAAAGTTTACATTGAAGATAATGCTGACAAGATAGGCAATTACTACGGTGGATCTCAGTTTAAGCTTAAAGCTAACTGCTTTATTGAGTTCTATGCTGTGAATATCGATTCATGGAAATACAATGAAACCAATTTTGCGGGCGATTTTGTATTTTATATTGACGACGTTACCGTTAACTATTCCGATGCAGTAGATGATAGAGAGAAACCTATATTCTCCGACATGACCTACGCTGTTGAGGGTATGAGTGATGCTGCTGCTCTCAAGGGTCAGACAGTGACAGAAAAGGTTGTTAATTTCGCTGGTTTGGTTACAGAGGATCTTACTAATCTTAACAACGCAAGCGGTCTTAATGCGGGTTCTGCTGTTGCATGGATTGACGGTGTTCCCGTAAAATGCGAATATGCAGACGGAATGATCACCGTTGATGCTGAGCTTACCGACGGAGTTCACGTTATTCGAATGGGCATTTCCGACAACATGGGTAACTATTCCGAAATTAAGCGATACATTAAAGTTAAGTCCGGAAATAACGACGCATCCGTTCGTGTTCAGCCCCAGGATAGCGATCTTATCTATATGCTTAACGGTTCTGTTTACTGGATCGATATTGAGGTAGATGCCATCGAAACAGTGATGTCTGTTGAAATGAAGCTCGACCTCGATAGCATGAACGATTGGGAGCTTGCTCAAATCCAGACTCTTTACGGATTTGATTGTGAATATAGCTTTGCTACAGCAGCTGAAAAGGCAGAGAATATTCTTACTATCAAGTTTACTCGCAACGACAAGTACCTCTCCGAAACAGGCACTGCTGTAATCGCAAGCATTCCAATTCGTGTATGGGATTATATTTGTAGTGATGACCATGAGCATGCCGATGCAGTTGCCGCATGGAACTGCAACTATGTTTGCGCTCCGGCACTTTCTGTTGACGTTGATACCGAAATGGGTGTTGTAACCTATCTTGACGATACAAGTCATACTTTCTCAAGTGAAGAGATTCATACTCTTTGTGTATCTTATACCTATGGTTTGAGAATTCGTGACTACGACAATGAATTTTACAAATCACACATCTATCACGTACATAGCGCAGAAGCAATTGACGATCTTGCTGCAACATGTACAAAGAACGGTTACGCCGGCAGAACCTGGTGTGCAACATGTAACTCTCCCGTTACATGGGGTACTACCGTAGAGGCAACCGGACACAGCTTTGCAGTTGTCGACGGAGTTCTTAAGTGTGCTTGCGGTCAGACCTACACAGGCACTTGGACAGATGGAAGCAACTACGTCGACGGTGTTGCTCTTGAAGGTTGGATTAATGATAGCTACTGGCAGAACGGCGTGAAGCTGACTGGAATCCATGTTATCGACGGATATTACTACGACTTTGGCGAAGACGGAATTTGCACAGATCAGACCAAGTTTACAGGCCTGTTCTATGATGAAACTGTTTCCGCATATCGCTATGCTAAACTTGGAGAACTTCAAGGTGGCTGGGTGCAGATTGGTGATTATTGGCATTACTTTGAGAAAACAACAAAGCTAGCTGTTACAGGAGATTATTACTATTCAAGTCGTGGTATTACCTATCATTTTGATGAAACTGGTAAAACCGAGGGTGTATGGCAAAAAACAAACCAGGGAACAAGATTTTGGTATGGCGAATGGTATTATACTGCAAGAAATAATTATCAGAGATATTTTGTTGAAATTAGCGGAAAAACCTACAACTTTGACATTAATGGTTATGTGACCACGGGAATTCATGCCCTTTACGATGACTGGGCCTCAAACATGAGAGGGGAAATGAATGTTTGGGAGTTTGACGAGAACGGTGTTGTGATCGGACAAATTACCGAAAAAGGTTTAATTGACAATAAGCGTGGTGGTATGTATCTTGTTGAGGAAGACGGATATGTACATGGTGGCAATGCTGGTTTGACGGAATACATGGGCGATATTTATTTTGTGCATCATAGCGGTAAACTGGCACTGAATAGCAACGTGACAATTACAGGAGACAACAACAATGGTTTGCTTGCAGTAGGTATATATTACTTCGGAGCGGATGGTAAACTGTTTACCGGAGTAATGAAAAACGCTGATGGCTTGCTGTGCTATTATGAGAATGGTAAGCTTGGTACTCGTATATACAATAGTGAACTCGCAGAAATTAACGGAGAAATTTATCTTGTTAAGTGGAGTGGAAAGGTCGCAGTGAACGAGATCCGTGAGGTAAAGACCGATAAGAGCAATGGATTTGGCGCAGGTCTCTATTCCTTTGATGAAACCGGCAAGGGAGAATATATTCCAGGTTTCACCGGTGTCAAGGCTGGCTCGGACGGTGTACTGTATTATTATGAGAACGGTAAGCTCGGTACTCGTATATACAACAGCGAACTTGTTGAAATTGACGGAGAAATTTATCTTGTCAAGTGGAGCGGAAAGGTTGCAACGAACGAAACAAGAGTAATAGATAAGACCAAGACTAATGGATTGCTTACAGCAGGAACATATGAATTTGGCTCAGATGGCAAGCTCTTCACAGGAGTCAAAGCGGGTAGCGATGGAATATTGTACTATTACAAAGATGGCAAACTCGGCACTCGTATTTATAATAGCGAACTTGTTGAAATCGATGGCGCTATTTATTTGGTTAAGTGGAGTGGAAAGGTTGCAGCAAACGAAACAAGAGTAATTGAGAAGACCAAAACTAATGGATTGCTTGCAGCAGGAACATATGAATTTGGCTCAGATGGCAAGCTCTTCACAGGAGTCAAAGCGGGTAGCGATGGAATATTGTACTATTACAAAGATGGCAAACTCGGCACTCGTATTTATAATAGCGAACTTGTTGAAATCGATGGCGCTATTTATTTGGTTAAGTGGAGTGGAAAGGTTGCAGCAAACGAAACAAGAGTAATTGAGAAGACCAAAACTAATGGATTGCTTGCAGCAGGAACATATCACTTTGACGAAAACGGAAAACTTCAAAAATAATTGATAACTTTTGTTATCTGCTTCTCCCGTGCGGGAGGAGCAACCGCACAAGATCAAGGCCTCCACGTGGCGTGCGGTGGGCAACGAGGAAACTCGGCAAATTTGGTTGCTATTTCAGTAGTATACAGTTGTGAGAATATTATGACCAGACAAACAAAATTAAAATTGAATTTGGTTTCATCGTTGGCTTACCAACTGATTACTATCGTCTGCGGATTCATATTACCAAGATTCTTCTTATCATATTATGGTTCTGAAGTGAACGGGTTAGTGTCTTCAATCACTCAATTTCTTGGTTTTGTTTCTTTGGCAGAGTGCGGTGTGGGCGCGGTTGTTCAGTCAACTCTTTATAAGCCGTTGGCGAATAATGATATGGTTGCTGTCAGCAAAATCGTCTTATCGTCTGAGAGGTTTTTTAAGAGAATAGCCTATATTCTTTTAGGTTATATCATTGTTTTGACAACGGTATATCCATTTATCGTAATTGATTCGTTTGATCATTTGTTTACGATAATTTTGATTTTGGTCATCTCAATAAGTACGTTTGCGCAGTATTACATCGGTATGACGTACAAACTTTTGCTAAATGCAGATCAACTGGGATTTATTCAATATACTATTCATGCAGTTGTTCTGATTTTAAATACGATTTCATGCATTTTGCTTATGCAGTGCGGTGCAGCTATTCAAATCGTAAAGCTGACGACTTCTTTGCTTTTTGTGATGCAACCTGTTTTGCTTTCTGCGATAGCCAGACGAAAATACAAAATAGATCGCAGCATAAAGTTGGCTGAAGATCCCGTTGCACAAAAATGGAACGGATTAGCACAGCATATCGCAACTGTTGTTTTGGGAAATACCGATACGGTTGTTCTTACCGTGCTTTCGACGTTACAAAACGTTTCTGTTTATGCAGTGTATCATTTGGTTGTAAATGGCGTTAAGCAGATTGTGTTTTCCTTGACAAACGGAATGCAAGCTATGCTTGGCAATATGCTTGCGAAGAATGAAATGAAAGAGTTGAACCGTTCTTTTGAACGCATAGAATGGTCGCTTCATACGTTGGTTACTTGGGCATTCTCGGTTACCGGCGTATTGATTGTTCCGTTTGTTAGGGTGTATACGAATGGAATTACCGATGCAGATTATATTGTTCCTTTATTTGCATGCCTCATAACGTTAGCGCAGGCCTCATATTGCTTGCGTCTTCCGTACAATATTATGGTGTTAGCTGCAGGGCACTATAAGCAAACACAATGGAGCGCGATTATAGAAGCAACCATTAACGTTGTGGTATCTGTTGCTTTGGTATTTCGTTTTGGTTTGGTTGGCGTAGCTTTTGGCACGGTTGCTGCCATGATATATCGAACAATATATTTGGTATGCTATCTTAAGAAAAATATATTGTATCGAAAAATTCGCCATTTCTTGAAGCACTTGCTAGTAGATGCTTGCGGAGCTGCACTCTTGGTTGTGTTTGTTGGAATATTTAAATCATTCTACACGATGGAGCAGATTAGTTATTTAGCTTGGGTTGTGCTAGCTATAAAGATTGCACTGACTTCCGGTGTTTGTTTGGTTTTTGTAAACACCGTTTTTTACACAAAGCAAACAAAGTGTTTAATAATATCCATGAAGAAGTATTTTGTTAAATTCAAAGCTAAATTCAAAAAATGTGCTAAATAGTATTCAATGAGGTAAAGCACAAAAGACCGTCGCGGTGCTAATGCGCCCGTGTAAAACGGTCGGCAAAAAGAAAATTAAACGAAATTATTTCAACTCCTCCTGCAGCGTAGCAGGGGGAGATTTTTGTTGTGCGGCGGGGGCGTTATTGTTTTGCGACTAGCTAGAGATGGCGTTGCCGATAGGCGTTGCCGTTGGCGTGGATCGAGAAAGGGTTGCGGCTCTCATATGGCGGATATAGCCTTTCTTGGAGTGGGAGAAAAAGAGGGCTGCGGCGGAGATTATAAGGCTCATCAACAAGCTTGCGATACGAGAAATGAATATCTGAAAAACCTAAATTTGAAAGCAATATTTGACACGGGTCTCATCAAACAGGTAAATGTCAGGTGAATGACAGGTGAATGACAGCGGAAATATATCCTCAAAACGAGACGGCGCCGTTTGTTTCGTGACGAAATGCGTTGTAAACGGTGCTGCAAGTCATATGCATTAAGTGTTAAAAAACAGCTTAATTAAGATTATTGGTATATCTCGCGATGGGCAAAAAGTAAATAATTATTTACACCTTTGCGTGATTTTTTGATGAAGTTTAAAATCTAGTCTATCGTTTAAGTGGAGTTTTTTCGTTTAGTTGTTGATACGTAGTAACATAGATGCACTATATGGATAACTATAAATTAGAATCTTCTGTTATATTGCATTCAAAGCGTTAAGGATGAAAGGAAAATGGAAAAAATTGCAAATTTTGCACAACCACGGCCTTTTGTGTTAAAATATATTTATTCATATATTACAATTTTTTTCCAAAGTATTGAAATTTTAAAATTATAGTGTTATAATATTAATAAGTATTTTTTTATTAAAACATAATTATATATAGGCAAAGCATTTGAAAGAATGTGACGCAAAGCTATAGGGGCCTCATAATAAGCCAGCCAGTTGCACTACGGAATACCGTTATTGTACGCGGCTGGCTTTTTGTTTTTGTAATTTCGGAAAGGGAGGGGAAGTATGCCGTTAATAGAAGATACGTTAAAAAGCGGTATCAAGCCTATAACGCTTGAATATGAGGACGTCAAGATTTTTATTCGCATGGGCGTATACATATAAATTTAATTTATTATTTTTTACAGTTATATAATACTTATATTATAGGCTCCTTAGGGAGCGGAAGGGAGAGCTCATGATTCAAAGCGGCAACGTCAGAGCGGCGGCGCATCTTAGCAAAAAAAGAATAATACTCGCAGCGATGCTCGTTTTGCTTTCGCTTAACTTCGCGCTTATGGGCATCTCTCTGGCAAGATACACGACGAGCGCCGAACAAAATAACGGTCAGGCCGGAGTCAGCGCATTTAGCTTTACAAAGAACACGACCATAAAGGAGACCGTAACCATCGGCGCGCCTGCAGTCGCAAACGGCGGTTCGGGCGAAGAATACGTGCTTGACAAATCCGAGCCTCTTTCAATGAGCGTGACCAACAACTGCGAATTTGCCGCAGTCGGAACGGTGACTCTTGAATACGAAAACATACTCCCCCTCGACTATACGTTGCTTATCAATGGCGCATCCGCTACCAATGAGTCAGAAAGTGATAATGCAATTACCTACGTCGTTACGCTTGAACCGGGAGAAACGGTCTTGTTTGACCTTTCGGTTGAATGGATGGACGGTTTTTTTGACGAAAGGCTTGGCGGAATTACCGAAACGGCATACTTCGAGGCGGTATTCGAGCAGAAGATGGGCGGTGCGTGATGAAAAGAAATATTCTGATATTGGTATGCAGCCTGCTTTCTGCGACGATCCTTATAGGCGGAGCGTTTACCGCTGCCAAATACGTTGGTAAAATAGGCGACGGCAGTATAAAATTCTCGGCTGCGGAATTCTATTTCAAAAGCAGTATTATGACCGAGGACGCAGAGCCGACACCGATAGAGGTGCACGGAAGCGTTGCAAATCTGACGCTGTCAAACGCTCTCGGCGAAACAAAAATTTCTAACGTTGATATCACCTACGACGTTGAATACTACGTGAGCGTCGACGGTGAATGGGTGAACGTTGAAAGCGTGGCAAAAACGGGAATGCTTGAAAAAAACAATTATTCCACCGCGCAAATCGAAGCAACACCCATAAAGCTTGACGGAGTCGTATATGACCGAGTTAAAGTAGAGGTGACGTCCACCTATCCGTATGAAAAAACGCTCAGAGCGATAGTTGATTTCACCTACAAGGCGCATTCGGTGACCCATGCGTACGACGATGAGGTCGGCGTTATCACGCTTCGTGTTGTAACTAACGACGAGGGCGGTGAATACCTGATTTCATGGATCGAGCGCGTTCTCCCCGATAATGCTGATCCGAACGGCGTTCTTACCGAGGGCACGGCAGGTCCCGACAGCGTAACGGCAACACTTTTGCCGTACACAACCTATATATTCAGCTTCTTCGTTGATCCGAACGAGCGCGAGTCGGTAGACAGCTCGCTTGGCAGCATGACGGAGGCAGAACGTTTGGAGATGCTACAAGGTTCTGTTACCTGTACCAAAAAATGATTCTGAGAAAAATAAAAACGTTAAAGAAAGGAGATTACCGTGAATATAAAGAAAGCTTTAAATAAATCTATATCTATGCTTTTGTGTATTGCTATGATAGTACCTATGCTTTATTTCTTACCTATGGCGGTATCTGCTGATACCTCTGGAGCGGAATCGACGTTTTCCGAAGAGTCCACGACGCAGACCACATATCTTGACGGCGTTTACTATCAGATAAGTAAGCACGTAGTGTATTCCGGAAACAACTCCTATCAGTTTAACGTAGATATAACGACGTCCCTTTCCGACGTCAATACTCCTGTAAGACGGACCAGCTCCAAAAACGGCTTCTTTACCGTGGAAATAGACGGCTATTACCTTCTTGAGCTATGGGGCGGCGAGGGAAGCGACGGCGGTGACTCGGTATACGCCTTCGGTTCTGTCGTTAACCCCGGCGGTCACGGCGGTGCGGCAGGTTACGTTTACGCCAAGGTATACCTTAAGAAAGGTCAGACCCTTGCATACAGCATAGGTACCAACGGCGCGCCTACGGTCCGTGAGGACACGGGCGGCGGTGTAAACGGTAACGGCGGTGAGCACGGTGAAGGTGGCTCTTACACGATCGGAGGCGGAGGAGGTTTCTCTGCTCTTTATCTTTTCGACGATGGCGAATTCAACCCGAGCTGGTTCAGCGCGGCGGGAGCACTTAATATACCCAATACGGCACGCGTGTCGAGATACGTTATGATTGCGGCAGGCGGAGGCGGCGGCGGAGCCGGAAACGGTCTTGGCCAGTATTACGGCTCATCCTATGCTGACGGCGGCACGGGCGGTAATATAAATAACGGTCCCTCTCTTACCCTCTCGGGCGACTCCTACGCGGTAGAAGGCTATATCTTCTCGGGTGGAAACGGTAAGTCGAGCGGTACTTCAACGAAATATACCGGCAAGGGCGGTACTAACGTCCCCGGCAGATCTCCTTCTACCTCGGGCGGCAAATTTACTGCCCAGCCGAGTCCCAATGACTGGAGCGGCTCCTACAACATCGAGGTTTCCTTCGGCGCAGGCGGCACGAGTAACTTCCGAGGAGGCGGAGGCGGAGCGGGATATTGCGGCGGCTCGGGCGGTATAATGTACTCTCAGCTAATCGCAGGCGACGTCGGCGGAGGAGGTGGAGGTTCATCCTTCCTCGCTATGAGTTTCCTTGGGAGCGAGCCTCTTTACGCAAATGCTCTTGACGCTGACACGAAGGCTCTCCTTTTGGGTGAGAGTAACTGTCCTTCAAGCGTCGGCGGTGCATTTTCCTGCACTTATCTCGGAACGGGCAACGGCTCCTCTCTTTTAGACACGACCTATCTCACCTCAGCTCTTGTTGAGGGCGAGTTTTCCAAATATTTTGACGTTCTCTCCTGCACCTCAGTCGATGCGGAGGGAAATGAAAACGGTGTTCTCTCCTACGACGAATCAACCGGAAAGTTTACCGTAGCAAGCGCAAACATTGACGCATCCACCGCGGCAGGCGGCGGTACTCTTCTTTCTCTCAGCTTCGTTCTCAAGGCAAAGGAGGACTTTGCGGGAGGAAACAAGGTTCCCCTTTTGAACGCGCTTTCGGCAACGGTAGCGAAGGTTGAGGGTGAGCCAAAGGTTATCACTTCAGACGCGTGCGCTGACACCGATGAGGTAAACGTTCCCTTAAGGTTTAAAATAGATACCAACTCTATAATGACCTCGTTAAAAAGCGAAGGATCCACCGTTTCCTTCCCCATAAAAGATCTCTATAACGCTGATTACGCGGGCATTATCGAAGCTATCAAAAACGGAGATCCGCTTGGTTGGCAGTATGATTTCGTAACCTCGCTCTCCGATTATTCGGTTTACGAGGACAAGAACGGCGCGTCGGGATCGCCCGTCATCACCGAAAATACTCCCGAGCTTACCGAAACAACGTATTATTCCGTAGTTCTTACCGCAACGGCTGACGAAAGTCTCGGTTACGCTAAGGTTGGACCTAAGAACGTCGGCGAGCAGACCTTTATGGGTATCGCATGTATCGCGATAGTTTCATCCGACATTTTCGCGTGGGAATACAGCATAACGGCGAATAAATACCTCTCTCACGACGGAACGTCTTACATCTTCGAGGAGAGGGTTCAGCAAAGCACGGAATCCACGTTCAGTGACAGCAATTACTATACGAACTCCACCGCAAATAGCTATACCGAAAGCACCTTTACCGCAACGCAGGAGGGGTATTACCTTCTTCAAGCCTGGGGTGCGGACGGCGGCGCGGGCGGTACGGCTTATGCTGGAGCACGTCTTTGGAACATATCCTCAATTCAAAAAGTGTCCGCCGCGGGCGGTGCAAAGGGCTTGGGCGCGACGGTTTACGGCTTCGTATACCTTAAAGCAGGTGATACGCTTACGATGAGCATAGGAAAGGCAGGAACTGACGGTAGCAGCCACAGCAACGGCGTAGGCTACACCTCAGGCGCATCAAACTCGACGACCTACAACGCTTACGGTTGGGGCGGAACGGGCGGCGGATACTGCGCCTTCTCGTTAACCAGAAGCGGAGAAGAAACCGCAACGCCCATACTTATCGCTGCCGGCGGCAGCGGAGGCGGAGGCGGTGCAGCCGGCGCTACTGCGACCGGTTCATATTCTGACGTCTCAAGCGGCAAAAACGGAAGATCTCCCGGCGACAAGCTTACCAGCACGAATTACCGCGGCTCTCTTTCTTCATACGCAGGCGGCAACGGCTCAAGAGGAAGCGGCTCTATCAGTGGAACCCTGCAGATACCGAACGTCAGCGGTGGCTCTGCCGGATCTATCGCAGAGAACTACTACGACCCGTACGTAATCAATCAGGGTCTTAACGACGGTGAAACGATATACATCCAGCGTCTTGCGGATACTCTCGTACAGGAAAATGCTGTTATAGCAGAGGATTCCATGGGCAACGCGGCGGCACAGATCACCTATATCTGTACTCCGTTGACGACCGAAACTCTTAACAAATTCCCGAGCGTTTACACCTCGGGTGCATTCTCGGAATATTTCGACATAAACCAAAACGATGACGGCACGGCTGCCATCGAGATGGAATTTGACGGCATAACCCCCGACAGCAAGACCGTTGAAACCGCAGACGGTGCTACGACCGTCACCTATTACACGGGTGATATCGTAATGGCGACCTTCTCCTACGTTCTTACGCCAAACGCTGACGGAACGCTATCGTTTGATATAAGTAACACGCTATACTATCCGACCTTTGAGATAAGCGAGCTGACCGATAACGGCTATATCGCGAACAGCGGCTTCTCACTTAAGTTTTCACTCTCGCCTAAAGAGGGATTCCTCGGCGGTAACGACGTGCCAGTGTTACCCGAATCCGACACTGAATTTTCCTGTATAAAGATTTCCCAGAACGAATACGAGGGGTATCTTTCTGCCGATCCGTCGGTCGATTACGCAAACATCGAGATAGATTACGACCTTGCAAGCGATTTCACGGTTAAAAACAGCTCGGTAGTGCTCGGTGACCCCGACACCACTAACGACACGGTTATGCTCTCCGAGCTTTATACTTTATCCACCGACCTTTCTGCCCTTGAGGAGTGGCAGACGAGATTCGTTACTCTCGTTCCCCCGGCTGACAGAGTGATTGCGCCGGCACAGACCGAAACCGTAAGCTTTGAGGCATCCATCGTTCCCAAAACGAAAACGCCCGAAAAGGCGCTCGTCATCGGCGCAACGGACGGACTTACGGTAAACCTCGCGGCAGTCGTATACGTGAATTACTACGTCACTTATACGATGACGAATATGGAGCATAGCGGCAACCTTCTCGCACTTTGCAATACCGAGTTCAAAACTACTCTTTCAGCAAGTGACGGTTATCTGCTGCCTCCAATAAGCGATGATGAAAAGGTTTATATCGGACTCAGAATAGATGGCGAGGACGTGACCGTTACCGAAGCTATCTACAACGCCGCAACGGGTGAAATAACCATTCCCGCAGAGCTTGTCACGGCGCCCATTGAAATAATCGCCGTGGCTAAGGAAAAGGAATACACCATTCACTTTATATACTACCTTGACGGTGACGAAGAGGGTGTCGAATACACCGAAAGCTACGTTGCCGACGAAGAAATAAACTACGAGTGGTTTGACAGTCTCAATTCGACAATAGCTCCCAAGACTGGCTATTTCTTCCATTGGGACTGGGATACCGACGACGGCAATCAACCCGAAACCATGCCCGCACACGACGTATGGGCAATCGGTGCTTATCAGAAGCAGACCTATCTTCTCCTGATCAACTACGTTGACAGTAACGGCAACGAGCTCGCTCCGTCCCACTCCGAACAGGTTGAGTTCGAAGCGGAATACCGTGTAAGCTCACCCGAGGTTGACGAGTATATTCCCACCTCCGCAGACAGAGGCGGTGAAAGCATAGATCCCTTCGTCGTCACGGGTACTATGGGCGCGGGCGACGTTACCGTTACCGTAACCTACTCCTACGCGAAAAACAGACTCGTTATATTATATCTGAACGAGAAGGATGAGGAGCTCGCGGTGAGAGTTGACGAGACTCTTACCGAAAACGCGTACTATGACAGTCCGACTCCGTCGATAGACGGATATACGCCCTACGGTGAATACGCCGAGCGTGTCAGCGGTACAATGAACGGAACCGAAAGCGTATTTATTAAAGTATATTATACTCCAAATCAGTACGAGGTGATATTTGAATACACCTACGGGGATACCGAATATCTCGGTCCGAAGCTCGACGGTATTGATCTCGACTATGACTTTAGCGATGCCTATATGGATATCGGTGAGGGCTTCTTCGTTGAATACGACAATATATACAGCTACAATGCGAAAACGGGTGAGTACGGACTTCCTACACCCGTAGTTCTCGGTTTTGAGTTCGCGGGTTGGTATTTTGACTCCGCCCTGACAGAAGAGGTTGCCGAAGAAGCAACCGTTCGCGTGCTCGATGCCGTGACTCTTTACGCAAAATGGATTCCTCAGGAGTTCAAGGTAACGGTAATATATTCGTTCGAGTATGAGAACGGAGATTTTCTTCCCGACTACAATATGCTCGCCGAGGGCACTCTCTATATGGAGAGCGGAGGATATTACTATCAGCAGAAATCCTATTACGCAGGACATACATACAGCTTCATACTCGGAAGCATCACGGGATATACCGCGTATTCCGATTACGGATTCGTAAATCCCCCGACCGCGATAACCGAGCTTGCGGGAAAGATGCCCGCAAGCAACCTGATGTTCTACGTCACCTACGAAATAAACACATACGAGATAATTTTTGCAGATCTTCTCGGTGAGAATATCACATACCCCACTCATACGGCGGTAGACCGCGGCGGCTTCGATACTCATTGGGAAACGGTATACGCCAAGCACGGCACGATACCGGAATACACCGCCGCAGAACCTGCGCACTTATACGACCCCGAAGCACCCGACGCGCGCAACGAATCCTATTCCTACACTTTCACGCATTGGAAAAATTCGAGTTCAAACGCAACCTACGCTATGGGTGACACTCTTGAGGTTGCAGTCGCAGACGTTTACTATTACGCATGCTACGACGCAAGAGAAAATATTGCTCTGATACAGGTGAACGGCGTGATCCAAAGCTATCACGCATCTCTTCAAGAAGCGTTTGATACCGCTCTGACTGAGTATAACGTAAACAACTCGGGCGACGCGCCCCACGTCAAGCTCAGACGAAACGCGGACGTTGAAAGCACTACCGTAAATCTCGTCGAAACCGACGGCGGCAGGACTGTAAGCTCAATAAACGACGGCTCGTCTTTCGTTTACTTTGACCTTAACGGACATACCCTTTATTCAAACAATAACGTACTAAAGATTAATCAGTGGTTCACCCTGTACGACTCGGTAGGAGGCGGTGCGATAATCGCGGAGGCAACAGGCGACGTTTGCGCAATAGAGCATCAGGCAAGCACGCTTTACCTCGGTCAATCCTCCTCTTCAAATGCGTTTTCCGTGTCGGCTTCATCTCAAAACGGTACGGCAATCGCAGTCTCGTCTTCCTCGCAGATAGTAAACTACTGTGCGCCAATTGAAGCGAGAGCAAAAAACGGAGACGCAATAGGCATAGAGCAAACCTACGACGTTACGTCAACCTACGTAACGGTCTATGTGACGGTTACCGCAATATCCGAGAGCGGCTGCGCTTACGGCGTAAGAAGCACCTCGCATACTTCCTTGTCGGGTGCGGCAAGCATCAGCGCAAGCTCGACGGACGGCGACAGCTACGGCGTATATTGCACCCGCAACGTATATCTTTCGACCGAAAGCAAGGTGGATTCGAGCAGCGTTAACAAAAACGCAATCGCTATCTGTTCGGGCGGAGCTACGAGCGCAACGACGGCAAACGCCTCGCTGCAGCCGACGATCACGGCAAGCTCGCAAAACGGAGACGCGACCGCGATCGACGCGTACGGAATAAACAATCTCTACGCAAACCTTTATGCAAACGCTCCAAACGGCAAAGCGGTAGGACTTGACGCCTCCGCGACGTCATACTACTACGTTGGCGCCTCGGGATACGGTTACACCGTAACTGCAATAGGTAAAAAAGCAATCGCAATCGATTACTCTTATAGCTTCTACCTGTACGCAACCGCAGTTGCAATAGGCGAAGAGGCGGCTATCGGAATATCGAATCTTAACTATACCGTATATCTCGGTCTCGATTCGCTCGTTTCGGCTGCTACCGAGAGCGGAACGTCCTACGGTATAAAGAACGCTGACGTCGTAGCTAACGGCGTAAGCGGAGTCGGCGTTACCGCAGAGGCAACCGACGGCTCGGCGTACGCTCTGTACGACGTATCTACGAACAATTCGACCGCCGCGATATCCTGTACTGCAACCGCAACGACGGGTAACGCGTACGGTATAGCCTTCGTAAACGTTAGCGGACTCGTTTGCAACGACACCCTTACGGTAAGTGCTGCCGTCACAGACGGCGGCTCTGCATACGGTATACTTTCATCAAACGCCGCCGAATTTGGCGGCACTGCCACGGCAGAGGGCAAATTTGCCTTTGGAGCATATGCGACGGGCAAAACTCTTGTTCTTCCTTCTACTGCGGCAATAAGCGCTGTCAGCGCCGATGCTGACGGTGCGGCGTACGGCGCATATACCGCCGAAGGCGGCGAAATTCTCGCCAAGGCGGGTTCTTCCGTTACCGCGAGTGCCGAAAATACGGCTTACGGTATATACAATAACGGCTTGATGACAGAGCTGGCGGCAGGCGTGAACGCAACCGCGAAAAATAACGCCTACGGTATATACAATGCCGGTTCGCTTGCAAGCACGGCGGCAGGTCTTGCTGTAACTTGTGAGTCGAGCGAGGCGGATTCCTACGGTATATATTCGGTGCTGGGCTCGGTCGGCGGCAATAGTCTTGCGGAATCTATTCGCTATGGCGTTATACTTGCCACGGCAGAGACCGAGGGTAAGAACGGATACGCGTTCTATGCGGACGGCGGATATATCTACATCCGCGGCTCCGAGCTTTATTACAAGGGTTCCTCAGACGCTACGGCAAAATACGGCGACGGTGTAGTCATCTGTAAGGGATACACCGAGACTCTTCTCCCCGCGGATCACGCGACCTATCCTTCGTATTACACCCTCGCAGCAATAGAGTTCACGATAACATTCATTCAGGTGGACCTTGACGGAGTTGAGGCAGCAGACGGCAGAACGGTAGTTCCGTACACGCCGGATACCACCTCGGTTGAAGAGCCCGCGTTTATATACACCTTTACGGGATATATGACGATATGGCAATATTACGATTTCTCCGCTCCCGAAAGCGGAACGAATAAGGACGTTTACTGTATCTACGATCCCAATACCTATACGATAACCTTCATCACTAACGGCGGAAGCGCCGTTGAGAGTATTTCGCAGAAATACACGTACGCCATCACAGCCCCCGAGGCTCCTACCCTCTACGGCAATACCTTCGCCGGATGGTATTCGGATTCCTCGCTCACAGTGGAATTCGTGTTCGATACGATGCCTGCGTACGACCTTACACTTTACGCGAAATATACTCCCAACAATTACACCATCACCTTCGTGACGAACGGAGGTACGGCGGTATCGCCCATCACGGCTCCCTACGGAAGCTACGTAACGCTTCCCAAGCCCACGAGACCGGGATATTCCTTTTCCTCATGGTATAAAGACGAGGCCCTTACTCAGTACTTCGGAAGCGGCTCAGTAACTATGCCCGCGGAGGATATTACGGTCTATGCGAAGTGGTCTGTATCGCTCAGCGTCGTAGTCCTCGGTGAGCCGAAGGAATACACCGTGAGACTTAACCTTATGTTTGATATTGACGGTGACGGCGTAAACGAATACGAGGATATGCACCTCGCGGGCGGACAGTTGACCTACCTCGACGTTTCCGATCTCACCATGCTCCCGTATCTTCCCGCCTCCGACTCCCCGGACGGTAAAGCGTATCTGCTTCTCGGCTGGTTCTCATCACCGGTTCCGTCCGCGGATACAGTGATTGACCTTTCGAGCGGTGTCGGTTCTTGGGGAATCAAAGCGGTAAACGGAATCGTCAATGTATACGCCGGTTGGAAGGAATTACCGCACGAGACTATGTCGTTCGGTATGATGGAGGAGTCGAATTATACGAATGGCGACTACACGGCGTACAACATTTATTATGAAAATCTCGGCTCTCTTGGCATTCCGTCCATTAAGGAGGCTCACGACGGAAGTGCCGGATATTTAGGTCTCGTTCCGATAAGCCCCACGATGCACAGCGGAATAAGCGATGAAAACGGCTATTTCTACTCCATCGTCAAGGCTCCGATAGACGTAACCGTCGATTATTATTTCTCGAACTTCGCATTGACTGAGGACTTCGTTGCCGAGGAATTTGAGATATACGTAAATATCAGTCTCTATCACACCGACGCAACGGTAACGACTCTGTTTGATTCGAAGCTTGACGCAATACTTCCGGTAGATCTGAATGATCCGAATATCTTTAACCATCTCACGATCGAAGCGTCCGAGGGCGACATTCTCGTCGTACGGGTAAACCGTCCTGCTGATGCACCGGCGCCTTCTACGGATGCGCTGCCTACGTTCTATTCCATTGCGGTCGTTCCCGATATAGAGTTCACCTTTGAACAGCAGATGGACCTTGCAATGATACATAACGCTATGGACTTCTTCCTTTACACCGCGGATATGGGCAGCGTTGCTCTTGATCCCGCGCCGATTGACGGATTCGTCGGCTGGACCTGGAAGGAGAACGGTGAATACAACGGCACGGTGCTGACGCATATGTCAACGGCAATGTACGACTATCCGTCCGCCTGGTCGAGTATGGACGGCACGCCTGTGCTGATCCTTTACCCGCTCACAGAGGCAGGCGTACCTATCGATTGGATGGGAATGATAGTTCCCGACAGGCACTTTAATCCCACGGCGTTCGATAACGTGGCAACCACCACCGTAACCGTTAGACCTAACGGCTCGGCAACCTTCGCCTTCGTTGCAATGTCTGAGATTCCCGCAGACTATACGGGTGAAATTAAGTTTGACGCAGGACTTCCCAAAGGAGTCACCGTCACCCTGACGGACTTCTCCGGTGACTACCCCGTGTTCTATTATTACGTAGTTGACGACTCAAACGCGGGAATAAAGAGCATTTCCCTTAGTGAGTTTACCGTAATGGGCGGCGAGGAGAAATTCAGCGGTGTCGGCTATGCTATGGTATTCACGGTTTCTTACTCGGGCGTCGAGCATACGATAGCCTTTGAAACGGTTAATCTCTACGTCAATGGACGGGACACGGAGACATCTCTCTTCTATACTCTTGCCGCGACGAGAGAGGATGAAATCGGCTCGGCAGAGCTTGAATACGACGACGATCTTGAGGGCGTAATTCCGATTCCCGCTCTTACGAACAGAGGATACGAAAGCACCGATAAGGTAGTGATGGCAATACGCCTCACCGATCTTGACGGCAATATTCTGCCGATGCCCACCACGATGGCGTTCACGACCGTTGGAGCGACAATAGTTACCTATTCCGATTTTGCCTTCGTTGAGGTCGGTATCGTTGCCTACTTCACGAGCTCGCAGACCGTTACGGGTATAGTCGATCTCGACGCGCTCAGATATTCGGGCTTCGACGGCTATATAACCTACGAGATTATAGTTCTACCCTCGGAGGCAGACGTTTCGGCGGCAAGCTTTGCGGGAACGCAGTACTCGGTCGATTCAAGATTGCGCTTCAGACTTACGGTCAGCGACCCGCCGCCGATTACGCTTGACAGCGTTAAGGGTGAAACGAAGGCAGGCGGAGTTATAGAGCTTGACGTTTCGGTTGGAGACGCCGTCGTTGAGAGCGAGATTTCGCTCTACTCATATCAGATTTTTGGCAGCTCGCTTAACAAAACCGACGCGTCTGCGACGTTGCTTTCGGACTTCACCGTGGATGAAAACGGTCTTGCGGTGCGTACCGACGGCGAGAGTCTTACAAGCGGCAAACTTACGCTTAACGTCTCGGATGATGCAGAGTCGGGCGTATACTATCTGGTATTTTATTACGGTGAGCAATACGAGGTCTTCGTATTGACCGTATCTTGATTAATTATTCGATTCTCTTGCCTAAATAAAAGCGGCATGGCGCGTACTATTAAGGAGAGAGCTTTAAGCCCTGCCGCAAAAGGTTTTTGAATATAAATTAAATATAAGAAATAAAGGAGTCTTTTAACAATGAAAAGCACTACTAAACGCAGATTTCTCATAATCGCAAGCATGGTGGCTCTTCTCGTGCTCGTATTCGCTATGAGCGTTTCCACCTTTGCGAAATACACCACCAGCAAGGAAACCGGCACTCAGTCCACTACCGTTGCTAAGTGGGGCTACGTTCTTGAGCTCGACTATGCAAACTTCTTTGAGGAGTACGATCTTTATACCGAGGATGCTCTTAACCCCGGTGCTTACCTCTCTTCCAAGACCACAAAGCTTCGTCCTCAGTCTGAGGGTGAGCTCACCTTCTCTATCCGCGGCACCGCTGAGGTTAAGTCTCGGGTTGCTATCAATCTCTCCATGAACTCTAACGTTACTCTTACGAGCGACGGCAAGACATACGAGCCTATCAAATGGACTCTCTCTAAGTGGGATGATTCGGCGAGCACGTACGTAACCGTTAGCGGATGCGACGGCGTAGATCTCGCTACCATTACGACAAAGCTCAATGCTACCGAAGACGTTGACGCAGGCAAGACCGCCTCTATCGCAGGTAAGTATCAGCTCAGCTACATCTGGGTATTCAACAATGAGGCTGCAACCGAAATCACCGGTCTTAACGGCAACCAGGCTGATACCGTTCTCGGTACTATGGCTGATCTTGACAACGAGGCAAGCGACTCTAACGCTAACGAAAACGAAATTACAGCTACCGTTGAGGGCGTTGATTACACCGCTACCACCGAGCTTTCTATCAATTTTTCCATCAGTGTAGAACAGATCGCGGAATAATTTTACAAAAAACAGGATTTAATTTTTAAAAAACAAAGAGGGAACGGCTCTCTGCGAAAAAGCGGAGAGCCTCCCAACCCGTCATATTCGGCAAAACTGCGCGGCTTCTCTCCCTGCGCCTGCCGAGGCGGAAAAGGACTTTATCGTAGCTTGCGCTTAGGAAAGGTACACTTATGTACAATAAAAAACTAACTAAAGATTCTTTTGACGGCAATCTGACCGTCAGGGTGGGACATAAGCTGATTACCGATGCGGAAGGCAAGGCTCTGGGTACCATCTCAAAAAAGAGGGTTTGCGACCTTAACGGAAAAGAGATTGCAGCCTATGAAAGATGCGCCTTCATTCCCATAGCGGAGGGCAAGACCCAAAAGACCCGATTATACACCTCAGAGCTTGGCGATATGCGCTTCACCGACGGAATACTCTTTATTGACGACAAGCCTGTCGGTCAGGTGCCTAAAAGAGAAAGAAGCCTGACGAGCATCGTTATGCTTTCGGCTGCAACGCTTATGCTGCTTTTGACAGTCATTTTCGTCTGGCTCATAGATATTCCATTCTCGGACGCTGCGGTAATTAAAGTCACAGACGTTATCGGAGAATGGGAAAAGCAACAAACCGTTGCGGTTTTTGATGAACAAATAGCACCCGGATCAAGCGGTGAATACGTTTTCGTTCTGAAAAATCCGCACAACATCAGTATACTCTACGATTTTAAAATCTCAGAGTATTATAACGGCGAGGCAGTAGACAACTTTCCTATCGAATACAGGGTAAGAATGAACAACGTCCTGCTCGAAACGGATGAATGGCTTACCGCAAATGACCTTCAGTATTATGAAATAACTATGCTCCCCGAATCCACTCATCGCTTTACGCTCGAATGGAGATGGAGCTTCAACGGCGGCGACGACGCCACCGACACCTATTTCGGACAGACGGGCGGCGATTATTCAATCGTCTTTCATATGACCGCGCAAACACTACCAGAGGAATAAAAGGAGTTTTGAATTATGTCGGAAAACCTAAAAGCTAAAGACTCTATTCTCAAAAAAACCGTTTCAATAATAAAAAAGGTGCTCCTATGCGCCTCAATAGTGCTTTGCGCGTTTCTGCTCGTTTTGACGAGCTGGCTTGCAATAGACAAATTTATTCGCAAATCAACCGTCCCCTCGTTTTGCGGCTATTCGATGCTCGTAGTAGCATCTCCGTCAATGAGCGATACTATCGCAAAGGGTGACATTATAATAATTAAAGATACGGGCGATTATATCACGGGTGATATAATTACCTTCGCCCATGAGGGCGAGACAATACCCACTACGCACAGAATTGTGGAATATGCCGAAAACGGCGGCTACGTAACCAAGGGAGATGCAAACGACAGTGACGACAGAGAAATAGTCACCGACGATATGATCTTCGGCGAGGTAGTGCTTCAGATGCACGTGCTCGGATTGCTTTGCGGATGGCTGATAGAGGGCGGAGGATATATTTACGTTCTCACCGCGATAGTTATCCTCGGTCTCGGAATATTCCTTATAAAAGATGACAAAAACAGGCATATCCACCTCGAAGCAAACGAGAATGAGGAAGAGAAAGCTGAATAATATAGATAAATTTAAGAATGAAACGGAGGCGAAAATAAGATGATACATACATCGAGTATGGCGATACAGTGGAGCTTTGAGACAAAGTTTATCTTGCTTTTTGCGGCTTCCCTCGTTCTTTTCGCCTCGCTTACTCTTTTGGTGATAGAGATAATAGGCAAAAAGAGAAAAAGCACTATGCTCGTTTCCTTCAACGCCGAAGAAAAGAAGGTCTTGACGGAGGAGAACGCCGTTCCCGTTGCGGCAGAGCCCGCTGAAACGGCAGACCCTGCGGAAACCGTAAGCGTACCAATAGACGATTCGGATCTCGCCGGCGAAAGCTTCATTCAGGACGGTAAAACGGTATACGTGCGTTACAGCAGAAGCTTTACCGCAAGACTTATTCAATCAAGCGACGAAATTAAGGCGCGTTACAGCGAGATAAAGAATCTGCTTCTTGCATACGGAACCAAGGCTCGTATGAGCTGGACCTGCGAGACGTTTCGTATAGGAAGGACGGCGGTTGCCAAATTCGCCATAAAGGGCAAGACTCTTTCCGCATATCTTGCGCTCGACCCTCGGGAATACGCGGAAACAAAATACAAATTCGAGAACGTATCGGAAATAAAGAAATTCGAGCAGACCCCCCTCCGCATGAAGCTGCGCTCGCAGCGAAGCGTAAAATGGACGGGGGAGCTTATCGCAATTCTTATGGCTAAGCTCGGTGCAACACTTACGGAACGCACCGAGGAGAGCTTTGAGCTTGAATATCAGACGACCGAGCAGCTCGTTTGGCGCGGACTTATTAAGGTGTACGTGACCGGTGACGGAAATGAGACCGAGATGGAGCCCGCAACCTTCGAGGATATGCGCCGAGAGAAGTTCCGTATGCTTACCGGACTTGACTACCGTTCGGCAATTTCCGCAGATGAAGCCGACAGGTGCCTTACCAACGAACAAGCAGTGGCACTTATGGAAACCGAGGAAAGCATCGTAAGCGAAGATAAGGAGCATACGCTTACGGCTTATGCTGAAGCTATAATCGACGTCGCGGCAGAAGCAGAGCAGACGGTGCCCGCAAGCACGAAAAATGCCGAGCGCGAGGCAAACAAGGGCGGCGATAAGAAGCAAAAGCGCGCTATTGTGAACATCGATACCATATCCGAAAGCTTCGAGTCGGGCGAAACCGTCGATCTCGAATCGCTTAAGATTAAGGGAATGATTCCCAAAAAAGCAGCCTCGGTAAAGATACTTGCCCGCGGCACTCTCACAAAGCCGCTGACCGTAATTGCAGACGATTATTCCATGCAGGCGGTTAAGATGATATTACTTACCGGCGGCAGAGCCGCAAGAAAGTAGCGCCGAATTCCAATCGGACGCCGAAGATTATATAGACGAGGAGGAGAGCTCATTTTTCACGTTTGAGAAACCCTCCCCGTTTATTTTTTGTCAGTCTGTTAATTTATGCACAATTCAAAATGTAAAAAAATTATGTAAAAGCTATTGAAATTAACACTATTTATGATATAATGAAATAAAGAGTATAGAATAATATATAAAAACGGTGATATTTTTGTTTTTTCGCTTGACAAGGCGGGAAAATAATGTTATCATTAAAATGTAACTGAATAGTTACTTAATTAAATTAGTCAAATTTTTAATCGTTAAGATTTTAGGAGGATAACATGGACATTAAACAAGAATCTTTGAAAAAGCATAAGGAATGGGGAGGAAAAATTGAAGTTGTTTCCAGAGTACCCGTTGCAAATTCGCAGGACCTTTCTCTTGCATACACTCCCGGCGTTGCAGAGCCCTGTCTTGAAATTCAGAAGGACATATCTAAGTCCTTTGAGCTTACGAGACGCCATAATCTTGTTGCGGTAATAACAGACGGCTCGGCCGTTTTGGGACTTGGAGATATAGGTCCCGAGGCAGGTATGCCCGTTATGGAAGGAAAGTGTGCGCTTTTCAAGTCGTTTGCAGACGTTGATGCATTTCCTCTTTGCATAAAAACGCAGGACGTTGACGAGTTCGTCAGAACCGTTTATTTGCTCTCGGGCAGCTTCGGCGGAATTAACCTCGAGGATATTGCCGCACCGAGATGCTTCGAGATAGAAACGAGGCTCAGAGAGCTTTGCGATATACCCGTGTTCCACGATGACCAGTACGGAACGGCGATAGTCGTTGCCGCTGCTATGCTTAACGCACTTAAGGTCGTTAAAAAGGATATTTCCAAGATCAAGGTCGTTATTAACGGCGCGGGAAGCGCAGGAACGGCAATCGGCAATCATATTATGAAGCTCGGCGTTAAGAATCTCGTTATGGTTGATCGCTTTGGAATTATTTGCGAGGGAATGGATCTCAGCCCTGCGCATGCAGAGCTTGCAAAGAAGACCAATCCCGAGCGCCTTATGGGTACTCTTGCCGATGCTATGAAGGGCGCTGACGTGCTTATCGGAGTTTCTGCTCCTAAGGTCGTTTCAAAGGAAATGGTCAGCACGATGGCAAAGGACGCTATCGTATTTGCAATGGCAAATCCCGTTCCCGAAATATTCCCCGACGAAGCAAAAGAGGGCGGAGCTGTCGTCGTAGGTACGGGACGTTCCGACTATCCGAACCAGATCAACAACGTTCTTGCCTTCCCCGGAATATTCAGAGGAGCTCTTGACGTTCGCGCAAGCGATATCAACGATGAAATGAAGATGGCTGCGTCTTACGCTATTGCGGGACTCGTTTCGGACGAGGAGCTTTGCGCGGATTATATTATGCCCACCGCATTCGATAAGAGAGTTGGCAAGGCGGTTGCAAATGCCGTTGCCGAGGCTGCAAGAAAGAGCGGCATTGCAAGAAAGTAATTCATTTGCTTCGACTTTTAAAGCTTTAAGACGGTAAGTCAAAAAAATATAATTTAAGAGGTAGCTTATGGAAATGTTCAAAATGACCGCAGATGAAATTTGCAGCTTGGATCCCGACCTTGCAATAATACCCGTAGGTTCGCTTGAGCAGCACGGTCCGCATCTTCCGATAATGACGGACTGGGCGATCGCGGCCGAGCTTGGCAGACGTGTTGCCGAAAAAATGAACGCTTTTCTTATTCCCGCGCTTCCGATTTCAACCTGCCGTGAGCATATGGGCAAAAAAGGTTCCGTATGGATGGAGTCAACGACCTTCTATCAAATGATGTATGACATTATAATGTCACTGAAGGAGCAGGGCTTCAAGCGCGTAGGCATAGTAATCACTCACGGCGGAATTTTTATAGCAAATCCCCTTGTGCGCGACCTCAATGCGAAATTCAACCCGGATCTGCAGGTCGCATTCGTAACTCCCGACGCTATAAACTTTTCGAGCATTACCGAAACTAAGGGATTGCATGCAGACGAAAACGAAACCTCGCAGATCCTTGCGATAGCGCCCGAAACGGTACATATGGAAAGAGCGGTAGATTATTGCCCCGAAACACCGAGACCTTATCTGAATTACGGCAGTATTTTCCGCGCTTCACCTATGGGTGTGTGGGGTTATCCTACGAAGGCTACCGCAGAGAAGGGCGAGAAAATTCTTGAGTTATCTGCCGAAACGGTGGTAAACGAGCTTAATAAGGCGTTCGACTATATGAGCAAAAAGGAAAAAATAGGTTATAGCGATTTCTGATTGTTTCGACTTTCTTCGGATATAAACTATTGGTATTATAAAGATAATTAAAAATTCGCGACATAGCGATTTTGGAGGAAAAATGAGAAAATTAAAGGTATTGATCGTAGGCGCGGCTTTTTCAGCCGACCTTCATTCCGACGGATACAGCAGAATTCTTGATAAGGTTGATATCGTCGGTATTTGTGATAAGAACGTTGCGGCAATAAAGACCTTGGCTGACCGTTACGGATTTACGGGCTACGAGGCTTACGACGATTACGATACGGCTATTGCAAACTGCGACTGCGACGTGGTCGACATTTGTATGCCCAATTTCCTGCATCACGACGTTGCCATTAAGGCGATGAACAGGGGCAGAGACGTTATTTGCGAAAAGCCTCTTGCAACCACCGTTGAGGATGCGGAGGATATGATAAAAACGGCTGAAAAGCTCGGCAAGCATATTTATTACGCAGAGGATTGGCTTTTTGCGCCTGCTTTCAGAAAGGCGATTTCGCTTATTGAAAGCGGTCAGCTCGGCAGAATGCTTTATGTAAGAGCGCGTGAGTGCCACAGCGGCTCTCACAGCCCCTTCGCGCAGAGCATCAAGTATTGCGGCGGAGGTTGCATGGTGCATCTCGGCGTTCATCCCGTTGCGTTTATGCTTGCTATGAAGGACAATAAGTGGGCGGAAATTTCCGCTATGTCTTCGGGCGGTGCGGAAAACAATATGGTTCATAAGCAGATGGAGGGTGAAGACTGGGCAGGTGCCTTTATGCGTTTCCAGGACGGAACCTATGCGACTCTTGAGGCGAACTACATAACGGTAGGCGGTATGGAGGATATACTCGACGTTTACTGCGAGAAGGGTACTATTCACGTCGACCTGTCATTCTCCGGTCCCGTTAAAGTGTTCTCGATTCCCGGACTTGATTACACGATTGAGAAGGCTGAGGTTACGACGGGTTGGTCAAACGTTGCCGTTGACGAGAAGTATTCTCTCGGCTATTGCGGAGAAATCAATCATTTCGTTGACTGCGCTTTGGCAGGTAAAGACGCTCAGGTCGGACTTCGCGGAATTGACGGCTATGAGACTTTGAGAGTTATAAATCTGATTTATGAATCTGCTCGTAAAGGCGTGAATATAAAAAACAGCCTCGAGGAGAAGTGATTTATGAGTGACAAGAAAATTCGTGATATAAACATTCCCGTAACTATAGGCGGAGTTACCTTCAAAAATCCGTTTTTCGTTGCGTCGGGACCTACCACAAAGAACGTAAAGCAGCTTATCAGAATCGAAGAGACGGGTTGGGCTGCGGCTTCGATCAAGCTTAGCATCGACCCCGCACCTTATATAAACCGTAAGCCCCGTTACTCGCTTTTTAAGGATAGAGACGCTCTCGCCTTTACGGCTGAAAAGCGACTCACCTTCGAAGAGGGACTGAAGCTGATAAGAGATGCAAAGCCAAAGCTTCACGACCTTAAGCTTATGGCTAATATCACCTATGCAGGTGACGCAGGTGTTGACGGCTGGGTCAATATGGCAAAGAAGTTTGAGGAAGCCGGAGCGGATATTATCGAGCTTAATATGTGCTGCCCGAACATGAGCTATAACGTTGAGATGACGAGCGGCGGAAGCAATTCCGCAAAAAAGCAGACCGGCGCAAGCATGGGTCAGCAGGCAGAGGTTGCTGCGGAAATTGCAAGAGCGGTTAAGGCGGCAATTTCAATACCGCTGTTCGTAAAGCTTACTCCCGAGGGCGGTCAGATAGCAAAGGTTGCCAAGGCTCTTTACGAAGCCGGAGCAGATGCGGTCGGCGGAACGGGTAACCGTCTCGGTATGCCGCCTATCGACATTGACGAGCCGGGCAAAGCTTTTTATCACCTTCAAAAAGAAATTTCCATGGGATGTCATTGCGGAAAATGGCTGAAGCCCTTGGCTCAGCGTGATACGTACGAGATACGCAAGGTTTGCGGTATGGACGCTCCTATTATGGCGGCTGGCGGCATAACCAACTGGCGCGACGCCGTGGAGATGATTTTGTGCGGCGGAACGCTTCTCGGCGTGTGCGCCGAGACCTTGATTTCGGGTTATGATATTTGCAGACCGATGATCGAGGGTCTTGACAAATATATGCAGGAGCATGGGTATTCCGACCTTTCCGAGATGCGCGGATTGGTTGTTCCCGAGGTGAAAACGGCTAATGACGTAACGATTTTCGCAGGCTATGCAAAGGTTAAAGAGCCGAATCTTTCAGCTCCGTGTAAGAGTGCCTGTCCGCATCACGTTCCCACACAGGCGTACATACAGAAGATTGCAAAGGGCGAGTATAAAGAGGCGTTCGACCTTATCACAGCCAAGAATCCTCTGCAGAACATTTGCGCGTTCGTTTGCAACCATCCGTGCGAGGATGCTTGTATAAGAGGCGATTACGACGCTCCGCTTAAAATCCGTAAGCTCAAGAGATTTATTCTTGAATACGGCAAGGCTCAGGGATGGACACCGGCTTTCGCAAAGGCTTCGTTGAACGGACATAAGGTTGCCGTTGTAGGCGCGGGCCCTGCAGGACTTTCCTGCGCGTCTGAGCTTCGCAAGGGTGGCTATGAGGTTACCGTTTTTGAAAAGGAAGATACCGCGGGCGGACTCGTCAGATTCGGCATACCGAATTACGTGATGAACAAGAAGGTGCTTGATGACGAGGTCAAGGTTCTTTCCGAAAACGGAGTGAAATTCGAGTTTGGAAAAGAGCTTGGCAAAGATATTACGGTAGACGGTCTTAAAAATGCGGGATTTGAGGCGATATTCCTTGCAACCGGAGCCGATAAAAAGCAGAAGAGCGATATCGACGGCGCAGAAAAAGCAACCGACGCAATAGAATTTTTGAAAGCTCTTTCGCTTGGCAAAGCTGTTTCCGTCAAAGAAAACGTCGTCGTTATAGGCCGCGGCTTTGCCGCTATGGATGCGGCGAGAAGTGCTTTAAGAATCGGTGCAAAGCAGGTAACGCTTGTTTACACAGCCCGCTACGGCAAGGGCACTTACGATACCGAAACACTGGCGCTTGCAGAAGAGGAGGGCGTTGCGCTCCTTGATAACGTAACCGTTAAGGAGATCGGCGATAATTCCGTTACCCTTGTCCGCGGCGGAGCGGTTATGACTCTTCCTTGTGACGACGTTATCCTCGCAAACGGATACGTTGCAGATATAGAAGCAATAGGCTCTGTTGAAGAAAAGAACGGTTTTGTTAAAATTATCAATGCCCGTACCAACGTTGAGGGTGTTTATGCAGGCGGAAATGCAGTTCGCTCTGCAAACGTTATAACCGCTATTTCTGCGGGAAAGAATGCGGCATCGGTTATTGACAATGATATTATGGGCGATAAGGCAACACTTGGCGGTGTTGTAGCCGTTAAGACCGTCAACTCGGAGCTTGTCAGAGAGAGAACAGGTTATCTGAAAAAGGATATGAACCCTCTTTCTCTTGAAAAAGATGTCGGCTCTCGCAAGGAAAACTTTGACGTTTACGAGCGCGTTATGACAGAGGCGGAAGCGGTCAAGGAGGCATCCCGTTGCTTGAATTGCGGCTGTGGCGAGGGCTGTCAGCTTTGTAAGACAATCTGCACAGACTTTGCTCCCGAAATTTCGGACGTAGATACAATGCATATCAGAAAAGAAGAGTGCGTTGCTTGCGGTATGTGCTTTAACCGTTGTCCGAATGGCAATATAGAAATGGTAAATCTTAATTACACAGTATAATTTTGGAGGAATGAAAAATGTATTCGGTAAATTTTGATATTTCAGGTCAGGTTGCGGTTATCACCGGTGCAGGTGGCGTAATCTGCGGTACAGTTGCAAGAGAAATGGCAAAAAAAGGCGTAAAGGTTGTTCTTCTTGACCTTTTCGTTGAAAGTGCGCAGCGCATTGCTGACGAAATTGTTGCCGAGGGAGGCGACGCTATCGCAATAAAGGCAGACGTGCTTGACCGCGACAGCCTTGAGGCTGCACGTGAAAAGGTTGTTGAAAAGTACGGAAAAATCGATATTCTCATCAACGGTGCGGGCGGTAATAAGCCCCAGGCGACAATCTCAAAGGATATAGATTTCTTCCACCTTGATTTGAATGCGTTTAAGTGGGTGTTTGACCTCAACGTTACCGGTGCTGTACTGACAACAATGGTGTTCGGTGAAATCTTGGCAAAGCAGGGCTACGGCAACGTTATCAATATTGCTTCTATGTCAAGCTATCATCCTTTAACAAATACCGTTGCTTATTGCGGTGCAAAGGCGGCTGTTGCTAATTTTACAGAGTGGATGGCAACACACTTCAATCAGAATTACAGCAAAAACATAAGAGTAAATGCGATTGCTCCCGGATTCCTTCTCACAAATCAGAACAGATTCCTTTTGACAAAGGAAGACGGCTCTGCAACAGACAGAGGACAGCGTGTTCTTGCCAAAACTCCTATGGGACGTTACGGCGAGCCTGTTGAAATGGTTGGACCGATTATTTTCCTTTGCTCAGAGGCAGCTTCGTTCGTGAGCGGTGCAGTTTTGCCTGTTGACGGCGGATTCTCATCCTATTGGGGCGTTTAAGATTTTTTGAAAAGAGGACGAAAAATGCAGTATCATCATATTGAATATAAAAAAATAGAAAAATTTTGTATAGAAGCATTCAAGGGATATGGCTTCAATGAGGAGGAGAGTAAGCAGATTACAGCCGTTCTTCTCGAGGCGGACCTCTCCGGAATTGAGTCTCACGGTATTCAGCGAATGATTCGCTACCACAAGGAAATTACAGGAGGAATGGTTAAAATCGACGCGAAGCCGGAGATTGTTTTTGAAACTCCTCTTTCCGCAGTTATCGAAGGAAATGACGCAATGGGTCAGACACTCGGTGTCAAGGCTATGAAAATAGCTATTGAAAAGGCGAAAAAGTCGGGCTTCGGTATGGTAACCGTTCGTAACTCAAACCATTACGGTGTTGCGGGTTACTATGCGAGAATGGCTACCGAAGAGGGACTTATCGGTATGTCAATGACTAATACCGAGGCTATAATGGTTCCTACGTTCGGTAAGCAGGCTATGCTCGGTACAAACCCCATTGCCTTTGCAATGCCAGCAAATCCGGTTAATTTCTCTTTTGACGCGGCAACTACGGTTGTTCCGAGAGGAAAGCTTGAGGTTTACGTTAAGAGAGGAAACGGTCTTCCTATCGGTTGGGCGCTTGATGAAAACGGACACGACAGCAACGAGCCGGACAGAGTCCTTTCCAACATTATAAACAAGACGGGCGGCGGAATTTTGCCTCTCGGCGGTTCGGGAGAGCTTACGTCGGGATATAAGGGCTACGGATTTGCTATGCTTTGCGAAATTGCAACGGCAATACTTTCCGGCGGCACGACCTCTAATTATATTTATAAGACTCCCGGCAGATCGAATATTGCACAGTGCTTCGTAGCAATTGACTACGGTATGTTCGGCGATAAAAAGGAAATCGAGGCGTCCCTTTCGAAGTATCTTGACGAGGTTCGCAATTCTGCAAAGGCGGACGGACAGGAGCGCATCTACATTCACGGTGAGAAAGAAGCCGAGGCGAGAGACCGCGTGCTTAAGGAAGGCGTATATCTTAACGACAAGACCTATGCCGAAATGCAGATGATTGCAGAATACACAGGCTCTGCAAAATATCTTCCCGAGTATCTCGATTAATCCAATCAGAACATCGGAATGCATAAAAAACGCACAGAGGGGCGACCAAGAAAGGTCGCCCCTCAAAGTTTACGGTAATGAAGGCAAAGGAAATCAAAGAGGTTGAAATATTCATAAGAATATGATATAATAGTCTTACCGAAAAAAAGAAAAAGTCGGTTATCTTAGACTAAAATAGATACAGAGGAGTTTTTATGGAACTGAGAAAGCTAGACAAAAGCGTATTAAAATTATGGTATATACGCGCGGCAATTCTCGCGCTCGTATTGATTGGATTTATAGCAAGTACCGTGGTGATTTTATTTGCGGTCGAAGCGGCGAGCCAAATAAAGCTTGCGGTATTATTAGCGGTTGGAATCCCCGTCGTATTACTTCTCGGATTAACCTTGATATTGCCGGCTTTGCGTTATAAGATGTATGCTTGGGGTTATGACGATAAGAGAATTATCGTAAAACAGGGTGTAATTTTTAGACAGAGAGTGGTTATTCCCGTGTGTCAGATTCAAGACCTTCACAGAACGCAGGGGCCAATAATGATGATGTTGAAGCTGAGCGGAGTAACAATTTCTACCGCAGGCTCGAATTTTGATATTTCAACGCTCACGACAGCAGAAGCAGACCGTTTGATTGACGCTCTTGAGCATCACCTTGAAGCGAGAATTGAGGAGTTGAAAAATGAAGAGGTTTGACAAAGGATATATTTATTCCGCCTTACTGTCTGATCTGTTCAAAAGCATTGTAATACTTTTTATCTTCTTTGAGGACTTTTTGTTTGGCGAAGAAGCCGCCGCGGAGAATGTTGCCAAGGCAATTCCCTTTATTGCGATTGTGTTTGTCGTAATTTATTCCTGCTTTATCGCTTACAGAATACTGTATTACAAGACGTCGGGATATGAACTGACAGAAACGGAAATCAAATGTAACAGAGGCGTGTTTTTCAGAAAACGCTCCGTACTCGATTATAAGAAAGTTCACGCCATAAATAAAAAGCAAAGCATCTTCCATAGAATATTCGGTGTTGCGGTACTGACGGTGGATAGCGGCTCGGCGAACACCTCGCACCAAGCGGAAATTATGATTATAGAAAAGAATACGGTCGTAGACGCTCTTCTCGAAGCATTGAATTCGCTGAAAGAAAACGATGTCAGAGGTGATGCGAACAAGCCAAAAACAGAAGAAGTGCTTCTGTCGGATAAGGATAGTTTGTATCGCTTCACCTCCGGCAAGAAAATGCTGTATACGCTTATCAACATTGCTTCCACTGCGTTCTTCACGGTTGTTTTTGCAGTATCCGCCATTATCGTCATCGGTGTTTGTAAAGGATTGCTGCAGTTTGACTCGCTCGGCACTTGGGGACAATATTTCCTCTACGCTATTTTAATTACGGTGGGAGCGATGTTGTTGTTCTCGATTTTCTCCTTTATCGGAAGCATTATTTATTCCTTTGTCGGTTATTATGATTTCGCCATCACAAAGCGTAATAACAACATTCAGATATCCTACGGACTTTTGGAGAAGCATACCAATACCTTTAGCTATGATCGCATCAAGGCGGTCAAGATATCACAAGGACTTGTTCAAAGAATTCTCGGCTTTGCTTCCATTAGGCTTGAGGTGATCGGTTATACCGTGAATAGCGGTGATGATGACAAGAACGCAGGTATTGGCGTGCTCGTTCCGTTCTGCAAATACGATGAGATCGGTGAGATACTCGGCAAGGTTTTGCCCGATTATATTCCGAGCGAAAAACAAACGAAATCGGTATCTCTTTTCCCGTTCGTATCTTGGTTTCTTCTGATATTCGGCAGTGTTGCCGGAATTACGCTGATAGGAACGGTCGCGGTTATGGCAGTATTAGACGCGCCCTTTACTGTGACGAATGCGGTTGCGTTGGCAATTTTTGGGGTAGCTCTCCTTGTGTTCGTAATAAAGCTTATCAGCGCGGTTCTCAGCTATCATACCAACGGTATTGCCGTTGAGAGCGAAAAACTAACCGCGTATAGCGGCAGTTTCAGTAAAAATATCACGGTGTTTATGGCAAAGCATCTCGTTGCGGTAGAAAGCGTAACCACTCCCCTTCGTAAGAAGCACGGGATCGCAAGCGTGGTAATTCACCTAAAAACCAACAAAGCGTCTAACGAGGTAAAGGTTCACATCCAAAAAGACACGCTTCCTGCCGAACTTGAAAAAATGTTGACGTTGTGACTCTTACGGCTAAGCAAGCACCCTTGTTTCGAATCGGAGCGAGGGTGCTTTGTTTAAATAATAATTTGATAATTTGACGAAATAGGAAACGAGATGAAATCATTAATTTATATATGGCTTATAACATTGATTATAGATAACTTGCTGCCGTTGGCACTTGCGCACTTCTATGAAAATTACAGTCACAAGAAAATGGCGATTTCTGTTCTAGGCTCACGACAAAGCTCTGTGAAATGGATATATAATGTGTGGTGCATAATATCGGGATTGATTTTTTGTGTTGCCCCGTATGTATTATATCAAGAAAACAGCGGTGGTTTTGCAATTGTAATATGGATATTGCTTGCGATATACGGCATTGGTTGCGAAGTTATATCAGGCATTTGTCCTCTTAATGAAAACAGACGTGAAGAAGATGTTATAACCAAAATCCACGGAGGAGCTTCGGCTATCGGATTTATGACATTGCTCGTTGTGCCGTTGCTCTTGACAATAATACAGTTCCAAGCAACGAATCTAATTATGGGAGCAATCTCGCTTGCGAGCTTTATTGCAGCGTTCGTATTCTTCTGTTTCTTCATTATGGGAGAGAAGGAAAGGTTTGCAAATACCGCTTTGCGATACGGCGGTCTTTGGCAAAGACTTGTACTAGTGAGTTGTTATGTGCCTTTAATCGTTTGGTGCATAAATCACTAATTTTAGTCAAAGTGGCGGGTAAGCGAGGACTAAAACGGTTGATAACTTGTATAAAACAGAAAATGAGGCAGATATTGCAAAATGATGCAACGTCTGCCTCGTTCTTTACTATTATTTGCCTCTCTAAAACGAGTTTGGATTACTACTTACTCTTGTTCGGGAGTTTCGGCATTCGTTGCGCGTCTTTTTTTTATTACGAAGAAGACGCCTGTGCCGATACCGGCAAGAGCTACCGTCGATCCCGCAACGATAAGAATTATTACGTACGCGGGCAATCCTTTCGAATTCGCGAGATTTTCGTCACCGCCGGGATTCTCCGGCCCGCTGGGATTTTCGGGTTCAGAGGGCTTAGAGAGAAATTCAAGGTCCTCAATTCTTCTCTCTGCTGTGGCAAGCTTTTCATAGTTGGTTACAAGAACCTTCTGCTCGTTGAGAGAAATTTTGTTGTAAGCAGCTCTTGCCGTTTCGATGAGCTCTTTATCCGAAAGGCTGACCTTGTCGGGAAGCTTATTGATCGCGGCAATTGCGGCGAGGGTAGTGTCGTCAGCCGCATTTTTTCCCTCAAGAATGAGGTTGAAATATTGTTCGAATATGAAGGAATCGTAGCCCACTCCGTTGGAGGGCCTTATCATAATAAGCTTATTCGAAACCTTTCCGACGTAGTCAACGAAGCTTGCTCCGTAGAATATATTTGTCGGGTCACCGGTTACGTTCCACATAAAGAAATCCACGATTCCAAGTCCCGAAACTCCAAGTTCGGTATCGTATTTGGGATCGGTGGGCATATTCGTGCCCTCGTAGAAATAGTAAACGTCGTATTCCTCTTCGAGAATCGGTGCCTTGAAGCTTGCAAAGTTTACAAGACTGAGTTTGCCGCAATCGTAGAAGGCCTTATGGCCGATTGCTTTAACGGTGTAGGGAAGTATTACGTTCTCTGCCTCCGAGTTGCAGAATGCGAACGCACCTATTCTGACTGTGCCGTCAGCCACGTTTGCCGTGCTGCTCATATCGCAGTAATATATGAGCTCAAGTCCGTCGGGCACAACTCTGTAAAGTGAACCGTCAATTATTCTGACGTTTTCTCCGTAATTGAAGGTGTAGACCGTCTTTTCGTAATCCTTGCCGTTGAAGGTTTCATTCAGAATGATACTGAAGGGCTCAAGGTCGCAGTAAACGAAGGGGTTGTCGCCAATTTCGGCAAGGAGCGTTCCGAGTTTTACGGTGAAGTTGCATCCGTCTGACTTTTCTTTCATAAACGCGTGAGCTCCAAGGCTGAAGGCTCCTGTAAGGTCTGCCTCGGTGAGAGCGGTGTAAGCAAATGCGTAATCGCCGATATATTCCACGTACGCAAGACCGTTGACGGCTGAGAGAAGCTTACAGTATGCAAACGCGCCTTCGCTAAGCTTCTCGATTGACTCGGAGAAGGTAACCGAGGCGAGAGCGTTTGCCTCAAGGAATGCAAATTCTCCTATTTTTACTGCCGCGTCAAGATCGAGGGTGGTAAGAGCCGCACGATTGAAGGCGTAATCACCGATCTCCGTAATGCAGCTGAGATTTATTTCGGAGAGCTTCTCGCAATATCTGAATGCGCCTTCGGGGATCTTAGTGATGCCATTGCCGAGAATAACCGACGTGAGTTCTCTGCAATATCCGAATGCATCTCTGCCAATGGCTTCGGCATTCGTGAGCTCTACCGTCACAAGCTTCGGAGCGTAGTATCTGTACAGATAATTTCCGTCCTCGTCCAATGCTTGAGATTGGAGATCTTGATCAAGGTATTCGTAAAGAATACAAAGCAGCTCACTATCTATGCAGAAAAGTACAGAAAACTCGAAGAACAGATTTGAGGAGATATAAAAATGAACAAAACACCTATTTGTCATGATGACGAGATAAACAGATATCAAGCGTTTATGGAAAAAACGTTTGGTCCTAAAGATGAATCTATTATAGCGCACGAGCTGACAAGCGAATATATACATTCGGATATTTTGATACTTTCGAAATGCGAGCTTATCGATGGCGATTGTGCTTATATCTCAATAG
>SVRU01000037.1 GCA_015064665.1 Oscillospiraceae bacterium | reverse complement strand
GCAAGGCGCAGGTCGCGGGTATATTCGCAAAGCGAAATTCCCGTTTGTAGCTACCGCGAATAGATTCGGGAGCGTCCTCGTGGCGCTCCCTTTGCTTTTTGGCGAAACCGACACTCATTGAACCCGCTCGCGCCATTCGTTCGGTAGCAAAGCTTTGCAAAACGAGGCAGTTCGGCACTGTTTTTTTAAGACCGCGTCTTGATTTTGATTTGGCAATGTGCTATAATAGCCAAAAAGCCGATGCTTTACGGCATATTAACGCTTTTACAGATTGCTGAACGTGAGCAAAATAATCAGAGGTAAAAAAATGAACAGTGAATTTTACAGTAATATCGTAAGTGACGGTGACCTGTCTCGCACGGCGTACAAGGACGGATTCGACGCCTTTATTAAACGGCTAGAAAAAGAGGGAAACTCAAACCGTGAAAATTCCATGCTTTCAGACGGATTTGCTGAGAGAATAGAGGAATACCGTTCGAAATACATATCAATGCTTGGTCTTGACCGCATTAGTGATGTTGGTCTGCCTGAACCGCAAATCAAGCGCGTCGGTGAGGACGAGGATGCTGTAATTTATAAAACCGTGATATACGTCACGCCTGAAATTCCGCAGTACGGAATTTTGTTTGTGCCACACGGAGTTTTGAAAGCTCCTCTTGTAGTCGCTCAGCACGGAGGCGGAGGCACGCCCGAGCTTTGCTCTGATATGAACGGCAGTAACAGTTATAATCACATGGTACGCCGACTTCTTAAACGAGGCGTTGCCGTATACGCTCCGCAGCTTCTTCTTTGGAATTTTGACGAGTCTCTTCCGACACAGCCAAAGCACGATATACCGTACAACCGTGATGAGATTGACAAAAATCTGAAGCGATTCGGTATAAGCCTGACAGCTGTCGAAATCAAGGGTATAATGAATTCAATCACCTTTTTGTCGGGGCTTGACTTTATCGATAGCGAGTGTATCGCTATGACGGGGCTTTCCTACGGCGGTTACTTCACGCTTCACACAATGGCGGCAGACACGCGCATCAAGGCGGGATTTTCGAACGCCTGCTTTAACGACAGAAATGCGTATCCGCGATATGATTGGACGTATCACGGCAGTGCAAATACGTTCCAAGATGCCGAGGTTGCCGCGTTGTGCGCGCCTCGTAAGCTTTACGTTGCGGTTGGAAAAGCGGACGGTGTTTTCGATTATAAATTTGCGCTTGCAGAGGCGGAGCGCGCAAAAAGATACTATGAATCATTCGGCTGTCCCGAAAACTTTGTTTTTTACCTCTGGGACGGAGGACATACGGTTACCGACAGCGACGAGGGATTTGATTTTTTACTTTCTGCGTTTTAAAATTACGATAGATTCAAGGTGCATAAAGAGGGCTTGTTTTCGGATAAAACTGCGCACTATGGAAAAATGATGCCTCTCTTCGAGTATTTCGCCGAGCTTTGCAAAAAAACAGGCGGAAATCAAATAAGTCAGGACTTTAACTTTAATTTTCTACATTAATAATGAAAGCTTCCCGCTTCTGCCGATTTTGGCTGTGCGGTAGGCCTTCGTATATCCGGTTTTAATTTTTGCGAGGCGAGCGGACTTATTGATTCTCGGCTTCATCATCGGAATCTTCTTTTCTTTTCTTTTCTTTTCCTATCTCTATTAAGCGCTCGCTATTTCGCGCTGTTAAGCGCTCTTTCTTTCTCTTCCTCCGTCGTGATTTTCCAGTGGATAAGCACGGCGAGTATTGCGCGAAGAAGGATAACTATGCCGAGTATCAAAAGCTCTTTAAGCTCTCTTATGATAACCGTGTTAACCATCTCTGCGCCCATCTTGAATTCAAGGGCAAGCGCAAGGCTGCGGCCAAGCTCAATAACTGCATTCGGCGGATCGGCGTCCTTGTTTTTAATGCGCTTTGCATATCTGAACAGCACTCTTCCTGCACCGAAGATTGCCGTGGATATACCTATAAACTCAAGCGTGCGTACGGTTATATTTGCTATAAAGTATAGTATTGCTTCGTAATGTTCCAAAATTAAGTCGAACATTTTTGTTCCTTACGATTATTTGCGTTTTTATATATTATAACCGAATTTATTCGATATTTGAAGTGTCTTTTGCTACTTGTCTGTTGGGTGCGATGGAAACGCACTTCAAGAGCAAATCGCGCGGGGTGAAAATTTAAAGCAAGTGGATTTTGCTATTCGTCGGTCGCACACGACGAATAACGCAATATACCGCCAAAAGCGGTATGCGAACCCCATTCGCACGCATACAATGCGAAACAATGCAAAATTGTGAAGCGCAGCGCAATCAAAGCGGATAGTGCGAGGTGGTTCGAGTCAGTCCCCACGCAAAAAAAGACGAACCAAAGTTCGTCTTTCTTTTTTGGTGGAGACAAGTGGACTCGAACCACTGACCCCTTGCATGTCAAGCAAGTACTCTAACCAACTGAGCTATGCCTCCGTAAAGCCAACACATTATATTATACAGAAAAAAATGAATTTGTCAATAGGATTTTGTGAAAATAGATTCAGTATAAAGTTTATAATGTCTTTTGAATAGAGTTTCTGTTAAAGAAGCTTTGTTCGAAGACATTTTTTTATTCTCGGCCGCCCTCGAGGGCAGATGAGAATAAAAAACGCTTGCGCGGGGCGTATTACCGCGCCCCCCTTATTGTGCAATGCTGTATAGGTATAAAAGCCGTTAGGCATATAGACCGATATGGTTTGTAAATATTTTATTTAAGCCGAATAGGCATGAAAGGAGTCGGAAATGGCAGCAGTTGAATTATTCAAGAGAAAGGTCACTTACGAGGACAAAGACAAAAACCAAAAGCAAGCCACAAATTTTTATATTAAATGCGGGGAGAATGGCGAACTTATTGCAATAGACATACACTATTTTCCTAACGCGAAGTGTGAAGGACGTGATCCTGGTTTTCTTGGGCGCAAGGCGGTTATGGAAAATTATGCCTCGCCGCTTCCCGAGGAAAAAGGTAACTAACATTTAAGGGGATATATTGAGGGGATTTTGAGAAAAAAACAAAATTCCCTCTACCCCCCCCGGCTAACAGGGGGGTAGAACGTACATGCAGGGGGAAAAAATGCATAAAACCGATATTTTACCCGATTTCGAAATCAAAAATCGAATTATTTATGACTGGTTAAGTTTTACTACAAAAATACATTCCGTCTCAGATCTAGTGGATTTGCTCGAACTTCGAAATTGTCCGTTTGAAACAGTTAACGGAAGTAAAGGATTTCGTTATCGAGAGTATTTTAACGGCATATCAATTCATTTTAATGAGCAACAGCTTTCTCAAGCCGGTGATTTTATATGGCTTGAGATGTCTGGACAAGGTTGCAGAACCTTCGAAACTTATGGATCAGGCGATTTTGAAGGTTTATTCGCTTTAGCTCGCGCAGATCCCGTAAATATACATATCACTCGTTTAGACGTTGCATTTGACGAATTTACAGAATTGTTTGATATAAATAAAATCTGTGAATACACAAAAAATGAGTATTTCACTTCGCGAATTAAAAATTACAAAGCTATATTTTCAAACGGCGGCAATTCTGTTGAATTTGGTTCCAGAATGTCGAACGTTTTGATTCGAATATACGACAAAGCCGCCGAACGTGGCTATGATAATTCAAAATTCCATTGGATACGATGTGAGCTTCAGTTAAAGGACTGTAATGCCCTAGGGTTTGCTAATAAAGCTGAGGCGATAGGAATTCAGGAGACGTATCTCGGTGTTCTGAAAAACTATTTACTTTTCAGAGAGCCGAGTACTGATTCTAACAAACGACGCTGGCCGATTTGTGATTGGTGGTATAAATTTCTTGATGATGCTGTTCGTGTTTCGGTTTGGAGCAAGCCGGGTGTTGATTATAACCTTACTCGTTGCGAACGGTATGTTTTAACACAACCTGTTGGCAGTATTAAGACGTTAATTGAAATACATGGCGAAGAGGGCTTTTTAGATATGATTAAAAATGCACCTGCTCCTAAAAATCCGAAATACAAATCATTAATTAAACAAGCCATAGAATCTACAAAGTTAATGAGCGATTTGTCTACTCTTAACAAAATGATTGAATTAACATCGGATTCCGAGATTGAATTCCTTTGTGAAATACAGGAAAATTTCCGCGACCTTAAACGTGTTGTGGAATTAAAGAAACTTGAAAATACGAACAGTAAACTCATGCAAAGAATCAGAGATGATCTTGCTCGAGATATAAATTTAAAGGAGATTTAAAATGGCAAATTTAAAAGTAAGGGATAAGCCCAAGAAAAAAAGCAGCAAAAGGATAGTGACAATATTTGTTGCTATGGTTTGTCTGCTTTCAATAGGGTTGTTATCTTCCTTGTCAGCATTTTCGTTTACATCCTCTGTGTCCGGTTCAGGTGGCGGTCAGAGCTCACAGAGTCCAGGCACTGTACCGGGTGGTAGTGATATTTCGAACTTAAGAGGTCCAAATGATATTGAGATAGTCAATCAGCTTGATTTTTCAAAATTCTATGAATATAACCCAGACGGAGTTAAGGTCGTTTCAAACGGTTACTGCATTGATGAAAGACTTGAATACGGTTATGTTAATACAAGTAACGAAACGTTGGATTTCAGACCTAAAACAGAGGATATTGGAAAAACTGTCGGAGCAGCATTCAGTCTCTATTTTTCAAATAATTCAACGTCACTAAATCCAAAGTCCTTGAGTTCTTACGATTACGTAACCTTTGATTTTGATATATGCTCGGATACCGGTATTATGCCGGATATAGATTTTATACCGAGAGGTTATAGGGGCTCTGAGTTGATATTTGATACCTGGTTTCGCTTGAGATATGATTCAACTACTAATTCATACGGAGTAGCGGTTTTTAACGGTAATACCGGTGAATATGTAGATTTTGTAACTTATTTTTCTGTTGAGGAATTGAAAGAATCAGTTCATTTATCTTTGGTTGTTCGACCTATTTGTATTACTTCTTTTGTCGAGGGTGAGCTTATTTTTTCTTCTTTACGTAGTTATTTCGACTCTTTGTTTGACTTAAACATTGTAGTTTTGGATCATGAGATAAAAGAAAATGAAGCCATTTGTATTGATAACGTATGCGTAGCTGCATACGGAAACGGTTCCGGTAATTATGATGGGGATCTCACAAAGTTAACCGTTAACGGTACAGAATACGATGAGGGTGACACTTTTGCATCGATTTATGATTGTTCAGATTGGGTGCTCTATGATAACTTTGAGGCCGATAGAACGGTAATGAATCTCAAGAATAAAGAAATGTATACACCGTCTTCGGCAAAAGTGCTTAATAAGCTCAATTTTTCTCAATACAAGACTGACGTTTATGATACCTTAAGGTATCAGAACGGCTTAAGGCTTGAGAGCGGATATGATGGTGTATTAAGCGTCTCTACTCTTGACGATTACTTAAAGATTTATTCGGATAAATCTACGTCAAGCGGTTTTTCAGTCGGTTTTTATATGCTTAATGCAGCCTCGGTAGGTAATTCAATGTCGAATGAAAGTAAGCTTCTTCTTTCAAATTATGATTACGTAACTGTCGATTTTGACGTATGGACAGATTCCGAGTTTTTTGAAAGCATGAAATTTCAGTTTGTGGGATATAACTCAAGCGGCACAAGAGTAGTTGCGGAGGAGCCTCAATTTTATCTTAACAGTGATTATGGCTCGGATATACCATACAAGGATTCGAAAATTCCCTTCCATATCACTTTCGTAATAGAAACACCTGCAGACAGCTCGAACGTTAGCCGCGTCATGATGTACGTGAACGGTAAATACTTCAACTCTACTTCATACGGATTAGGTAATATAACTTATTTGTATTACCTTAACCTTTGGTTTTCTAGAGAATCTATAACTGCAGATTGCTCGGTTTGTTTCGACAATCTCCAGATTAACGGCTTTGGCAACGGAAACGGAAGTTATACCGGTTCTATCAGCGAGTTGTTTGCAAGCGGTGGCTCACTCCTTGAGCTGCAAGCAATAGAGGATTCAGTAATTTATAACAAAACAACAAAAAGTGAGGAATAAAAATGAAAAAGCTTAAGAAAAATTGGAAAAAGATAGTCGCTGTTATAGCAGTATGTCTTGTCTCCTTCAGCGTACTCGGTGCAATTACCGGAGCAGTCCTAAAGGATAGTGATACGATAGGCTCACACACGTTCAGCCGTGGTGACCTTGACGAGAACGGTAAATACGTTGCTTCTGAGCAAAGTATTTACACAAAAAATGCATTTAAATGTAAGGGCCTTCGTGTAGAGCCTGATTTCGAGGCTGAGCTTACATACGACGTTTATTACTACGACGCAAGCGGCGCGCTTGTTGAAGCTAAGAAGGCTCTCACAGAGGCTTACGACGAGGATTATCCTCTTGCAATGACCTGCCGTATCGTTATTCACCCGGAGATTCCCGAGGACGTTGACGAGGATGATTATAAAATAGGATTCCTTGAGGTTTATAAGATTGCGGAAAAGGTAAAAATCACGGTTGATAAGAACCAGGATTATCTCTATTCAAAATCTGTAAACGAGTATGATTCTACCAAGATTCAGACCGGTTATGGCTTTGTTTCTTATGAAAAGGGCGCGGCTCTTGTTCTTGTAGAAGCAGAGGGCTATCAGGCATCGAATGAAATTGCTGTAAATTCTGAATTCAATAAGTACGACATATATGTCAGATGTGCCGACAAGAGCGCTCTTAAGATAGTAGCTGTTGCGGCTGATGCAGAGGATGTTATTCTTTGCAGCTCGTCTATATCGCTTTCTTCTGTTGCTGAGGGTGATTGGTGCAAGCTTACAATCGATCTTGATGATATCAAGGGAGCTGCAGAGGCTGATAAGCTCCTTGTTACAATGCCTGCAGGCGCAGAGTGCTATGTGTTCGGTTACGCTGATTAATAGGGGGTATCTTTATGCAAAAGTTTAAAAAGAATTGGTTAAAGGTGGTTTCGCTGGTCCTGGTTGTTGGATTGGGTATGGCAGTAATAGGCGGTCTTGCCGGCTTTGCAGTCCGTGACACAACGTCAATATCTTCAAATGAGTTTTCCCGCGGCGCTCTTGATAGCAACGGAATACACGTTGAAACAAAGCAAAGCATTTATACCAAGGATGATTTCAGCTGCATGGGTCTTAAGATCGAGCAGGATTTTGAATCTCATGCAACGTACGATGTCTATTATTACGATGTTAACGGTAGATTTCTCAAGGCTGAAAAAGGTCTGAGCGGCAATTATACCGCAGATGACGATTTTCTTCTTGCAAAATCTGCAAGAGTCGTAATTCATCCGGAGATTCCTGAGGATGAGGATGCCGAAGACTATACAATAGGATTTTTTGAGGTCTACGGCATAGCAAAAGAGCTTAAAATAACCGTAGATAAAGAACAGAAATATCCGTATGAATCTGCAAATCTTTATGATGAAAAAAAGCTTCAGACGGTTGACGGAAATTCATATACTTCGAAAATAGCTTTGTTCGATAGTAAAAACAAGTCTGTTTATGAAAAGTACGACGTATACGTTCCGGCATCTGTCGAGGAATCGTTTGTTTTGAAATTTATTGATTCAAATTCTACGGAATGGATTCCGGAGCTTTCCGACAATTTTTATACTTCTCAGACTGTCGGAGATTGGGTAAAGATATCCTTTGCAATATCAGATCTTGATCAAACAGCTGAGTACGTTTCGTTCCAGCTCGGAGTGCCTTCGACGACTTCGGGTTGTTACATATTCGGATATAACGATTGATAAGAAATAACAAAATGGTTAAGAGAGGCAAAAAATGAGTGTAAAGAAAATAATTGCTTTAGTATTAACTGTAGCGATCGTTGTAATTGTTTTGGGCGCTTTTGCCTCTTTTTCGGTCAAGGAAACCGAGAGAATTTCTCCTTTGAAATTCTCTCGCGGATCTCTTGACAAAAACGGTGAATACGTAGCGTCAAAGCAGTCGTTATATACGGAAGAACCGTTCGGTTGCTACGGAATGACTATAACGGTAGATTTTGAAGCAAGATTGACGTACGACGTATATTTTTACGATGAGGACGGAGATTTCGTTGAGAGAGAAACCGGACTTACCGGGAAATACGAATATACCGAATTGCCGGAATTTCCGATGTATGCACGTGTTGTAATATATCCGGAAGTTCCTGCAGGTGAAAACAATTTTGAAATAAAGTTCTATGAAACGTATAAATATGCCAAGTGTATGGATATTCAGGTTGCCAAAAAGCAGGATTCGAAGCTTAAAGGTCCGTGTTTTTTGACAATTGACTCTTCAAAAATTATTTCCGGTAAAAAAGCAGTGTTGAGCGGATCCTCGCTTACACTTTCCGCTTTATCCGGATCATTAACATATTCTGAAATTTCAATTGAGGATTCCCACGGCCATGAATTGAAATATTTAACTTTGAAAATATCGTCAAATGCCCGTCAACAGATTTTCGTTTATGGAACGGATTCTGCAGGAGTCTCTTTTAAATGTATTGAACCAACTTTGGTTATTGGTGAAAATACTTTAATAATTGATTTGAGGCAATATTCTGATATTGAAAGTATTACTTTAAGTACGTCAAATTTTGCACATGAAATAAAGTCAATTTCCGGATATTATGAGTAAAACATGATGAAATATAAACGTTTTTTAACTTTTTTCTTATGTCTTGCGCTTATGATAACAATAGGCGGAGAGTTTTTCTCCGCCTTGGGTATAAAAGCGAGTGCAGCCGAAGCTGTAACGTATAGCAACGTGCTTGATGATTTAAGCAAGGATTCAAGCTTTAACCCGGCAGATTACCCGGCAAAAGCAGATGATTATTCTCTGCAGGTAATTCAGATAGCTGAAGGAACGAACGGTGAGTTGTTCGTTTACGTTTATCAACCGAGTGAAAATACAAGTGGAATCGTTGCCACAAAAGTATTGATGTCAAATACCGGAACAAATGACGGTCTTGATTTTTATGATTTGGATTTGGTTTCAGCTGAGGGAGTGTTTTACAAATATCTTATCAAAGGGTTAACACGAAAAGAAGAGTATACGCGAAAATATCTTATAATATCTATTTTTCGTCCTTGGAATGATGATTATGGAGATTCTACTCAAGAAGGTACGATAGGTTCAGAAAAGGCTTATCCTGTAGAGTTAATATTCACATATGAAACGTCTATTGATGGAACTATTACTATATCAGCTGAGTATACAGAGGATATTATTACCGTTATAGATGAGTGTGCTGGTGAGATTTATTACGATAATGCAACACCTTCCGGTCAAACAGGATATTTGTCTCATTATTATGCTTTTTCTACTAACAAGCCTATTGATTCAATATATAAAGCTTATATTGATTTTGATTATGATTATCATTATTATCTGCATACAGGTGGTTTGTCTCAACCTACAAAAATTGATGAGCAAAGATCTGAATCTGTTGAAATTACAAAGGATGAAATTATAAATCTTCCTTCAGGATCTTTTTGGTTTGTGTTTTGGGGAAAATATTCATATGATTATCCTCGAATAAATTCTACTAAAGATTTTTTGGCTCAAGAGGGTACAGATTTAACCGATCAATCAAAAAATGCAATAAGTCAGCAACAATGGATTTTTCGTTATTATGAAAGTGATTATAATAGTTCATATTTAAGCACTTCAACCATGGAAGAATGGTCGCATGTAACGGACATTCGTATGTTCCGTTTGATTTATGAATATAACGGTCAAATCTACGATGTAGGAGTTGTGGCAGATGTGGTTGGCGAAGATAATGTGTCTGACGGTTCTGGCAAACCTACATATATTTGGGAAGGTTGGAAAAAAGATTTTGAAGATGTTATGAAGTTTTTAATGATCATTGCAATTTTTCTTCTTTTTTCTTTTCTTTCCGGCCCTCTTGGGTTCATATTGAAAATTATTTACGAGGGTGTAACATTTTTACTTTCGTTAGTTTTAAAAATTTTGTTGTTCCCTTTTAAGTTTTTCGTTTGGCTTTTAAAGAAAAATGAATAAAAAAAAGAGTGTTTTATCACTCTTCTTCGTTTTTATCATAGTATGCTTTTTTAAATATGTATATGCATAGTTTTATAAAAAAATAGACTCCTATTGCAGTCAATATGCCTGCTAAAAAACCTATAAAGAATTGGTTGTTTTCTATTACGGTTTTTGTACCATATCCGTCCGTTATGTTATCTGGAGATATTATATCACTAACAACTCCGCTATCTTTAATTTCCATTAACCAATTAAACATCAAATCACCTACTTTCAAAAGAATAATAAAGCGAGGGGAAAGTAACCGCTCGGAAGCGGTTACCTTTACGTTAAGCAGCTATTTCGATTATAGCTTTAACGATTTTAAACGGTAGTGAGATAATTGTAAAAGCGAGTTCAAGCAAAATACAAATAGCATCTACCGTTTTGTGAAGAATTTTCTTCATACATCTTTACCCCCTTTCTTTTGAATTATCAAATTTCAAAAGAATAATAAAAAATGTGAGGATAAAAAAATGTATTTATTTCAAGAAATTCATGTAAATGATGAACCAAGTCATATTACTTTCTATTCAAGTTATTGTAATTTTCATCCGAAGTATATAATCGGTGTTTTAGATTTTAAAACAAAGATTTTGAAATTAAAACCTACCCAGAGTAAGCGAAATTTGAAACTTCAAGAGAAAATTAAGCAAGACTATCCGGGATATAAGCTTGTTGAATGGACGGCATAGGCTTGATTATTCACAGAGAGCCTTGAGCCTGTTTATTTCGGCTTCTTGTTCCGGGGATAAATCAACGATAACGTATTTACCTTTAGTTTTCTTTTGTGGCTCCTCGTCAATAAGAGTTGTGTCTATACCAAATGAGCAAAGTAGCACAATTGCTTTTTTGAAATCCTTTGGATAGAGTTCGTGACATGATAAAGAATCTTCTCTTTTAAGTTCTTTTACATAACCGTAGATTTTCTTGCCATTTTCGATTGAGAGAAGCGTGTCTTCAAATTTTTTGCAAATTTTTCCGTCTTTTCGGATAATTTCTGTGTAGCCAATATACACACTTTGTTTGTTGCCATTTAGAACGTAGGTTAATGCACCGTTTTTGATTTTTCCCATATTGTCACCTCAAGATGTAAATATACCCCATTATAGCACCGGGCAATACAAATTGTCAAGTGCAACAAAACAAAATTAACCGCCCTTGCGGACGGTTCTATATCGACATTTTTTATTCTCGGCGTTTTTGTTTTGCGTTAGACGTTCTTTTTACGTGCAGCACTATTGCTCACCGTTTCTGCTAATTCCATAATTCCCTTATAGAGCTTAAAAGGGAAAGAAATTACCAGCCATGCTAATTTAAATAGCGCAACCGCAAAATTTAATATTTTAACAAATATCTTCATTTTTTGGATTCTCCTTTCTGACATGAGAGGTACTGCGAATATCTCTCAATCGATTTTAAGGAATATTTTAACACAAAAGAATTAACGTAGAATGACGAAAATGTTAAGAGAACTGCCGCAGGGCGATTATGAAATAAGAAGGAGTGTGATTATGAGTGACGTTTTAACTCTTGTATTCACAACAATAATAGTCTTTTATACAACCGAAATATTAAAATTTCTCCGGGACAAGCTAAGAGCTCGGAGAGGAAGGAAGAAAAAGAATGGCAAGAAGAGAGGTTCGTAATAAGCTTCGTTCGGATTCCCCGGAATATATGAAGGGGTATAGTGACGGAATGAAACAAGCTTTTGAAGAATCCGAGCTTGACGCTTATTATGCCGGAGTTGGTTACGGAAAAAAGAATGCCGGTGATAAACATATCGGGTTCAATAATGACGAGGAACGTCGGCAGTTTGAAAAAGGAATATCGAATAAGGATAAGCACTTCAGAGCTTACCAGGCAGAGCCGTTAACGCTTTGGGATAGACTATTTGGATTGAGATTTTCTCCGGACAAAATGGTACATACCAAAGGAAATGCACGCGATAGAGTTAATCGAACACGAAAAGGTCGTAATAAAATAAAAAAACAACGAGCAAGAACAAGAAAGAAAATCTTAAATTTGCCGAAGAAGTTTAAAGCTAGACGTGGTGTGTATGGTACGGATCGTCAGCTATCGTCCGTGCGTGAATTGATGGCTTCCGGCAGAAAAGGGAGTGATAAAAATCGCAAAAGATAAGTACTTACGAAAGAATGAATTTAGGTATAACAAAAACCCCGAGGTGAAGAATCCCCGGGGTGAAGGTCATATAGGTTACGTAACTGTCCGTCATAAGAAGCAATCTAAGATAAATATTATAACTCATGCTCCGACGTTTTACGGAGAGCCTACGCAGTTGTTACACAAAAACCCGGAGCTTTCAAGATCTTCGAAAAAGCCTTCTCGTTTTAGTGTTCCTCGTTGGGAATCTAATACTCACTTAAAAGAGTCTCCAAAAGGCACGTGGCGTATGAGTAACGAGGACAGGAAACAAATACATAAATTCAATAAAAAATATGCTAAGAAGAATGGCAAATAAAAAAAGATCCAAGCAAATTTTAGGGTCGCCCCCAGAGTTCCGTAATCTTTCAACGGCGTGCGCTTGAATCTTGTAATAGTATTATACCACACAAATAAACAAAAAGTCAATAGAGAGGATAAAAAATGTATGAATCTTAAAAGTTACCTATTTTACGATGCATCTGATGATACCGAAACAGAGGTAGTCTGCGAGGGCATCGATACAGCGCTGCTTCTTCTTAGCAGAACGTTTGACGTGCTTTATATCATAGAGAAGGTCGAGGACGGTACAGCAAATGATTTCGGCTTCCCTACGGTGCATATAAGCGGATATAGCACGATAGATAAGGATTAACTGTATGAGGGATAAGCTTATATCAATTAGAGTAGATTCGAGTCTGCTTTCAAAGTTTGAAGCTATCGTAAAGTCAAAAACGCAAGTAAGCACGTATTACGGTCGCAAGATTATTGAATACGAGGGTCGCGGAACATATTTCGGTGGCGGCAAGTATAGCATAGCTGATTTGCTTGAAAGCTCGCTCAAGGAGTACATAAAAAAGAATTCGTAATACATTTTCGACGTGCAGAATGTATTACAATTTTTTCGACGTTACAAATGTAATACAAAAACGCTCGAGGGCAAATGTATTACAATTACGTTGAAGAGGTAAAAGGAGAATATAAAAATGGAAAAATTATTTATAAAACACTATGATGAAGTTTGTACGGTTTATTTTGAATTAGATCAATATGCAAGTAACGATAACCTTGCCGTAATAATGCTTACCGATGACGTTATCGTTGATGAAACGTTTCATTATTGTACAGTCAATCTCGGAATGAGGTTACAAATGGGGTATGGATACATAGACGATAAGGTCGTTCCCGGCTTAGTATCTTGGTTCGAGGAGAACGGCCTCGGATCTCGTGTCGGCGGTTGTTTTGCTTGGAGCGGATTTAATATGTATCAACTCTTTAAGTTCGATATGGATAAGCTTCTAAAATATACGAAATACGATAGGAGAAAAACGAAATGATTTGCTGTAATAAATGCGGTACGGTAATCCCGGAGCTGAAGGAAGAACCAAAGGAAGAGGAATCTTCCGGCAAGAGCAGCCGTTATAAAAAGGAAGCTTCGAAGGAAGAGCCAACGTCGCGCCGGCAGTCGCTTATATCCTGGCCAACAAGCCGCGCGGTGAACGGTTTTAACTTTGAGGAAATAGATCTCTGCGAGGATTGCAAAAAGCGAGTTTACCGTTGGGTTAACGAGCTTAAATTCAGATTTATAACGGCATCGTCGGATATATCCGACACAAATGCCGAAGCGTTTTCACCTAAAGAAATAATAAATGAATTAGAAAAGGACGGTATTTAAAAATGAATTTTGTTGAAGGTGTAAATTTCGTAGCGGATTTCTTGTTTATAGGTTTCTCTGCGCTTCTTATGATAGGAATAATTATAATGTTTATATATTACGTTTCCGATGACCATAAGAAAACTAAAGAAGAGGAACGAAAGCAAGAGGAACGAGCTGAGGAGCTCGATGCGGAAATAGATTTTATTGCTGAAAAGCTCGGTTACGTTAAGAAAATCACTAAAGAGGAGAACGACAATGAAAATATGGAATAGTATAACGAATTTTATTCTTAGCGATTTGTATTTATATATCTGCGCAGGAATAATGGTCGGTGTTTTAATTGCTTGGATAGTTTATAAGATTGTCGAACATATTTACGTTAATAAAGGTTATGAAGAGTGGTGTAATAATCTTCGCAAATACGGAATTCCGGACGAGTTCGAAGCTCCAAAATATGTGTGGAATCACATAGAACATCTTATTTGGCTCGCCGAAGAATATAACCTGGATTCTCTATATGAAGCTCAAGATAAATTTGATGGGTTGTATACGTCACATTATCGAAGTATCAATCTTTCCGGCGAAGATATGGAAAGATTTTGGGCAATGGATTCAAACGAACGCGAATCTGTTTTGAAATTTATGGCGGATTGTGAAGGTATCGAACGAAAAAACAATCTTGAGGAGAGTAATAATGGTTAAAACAATTTTATTTGGTTTTTTAATTGCTTTTCTTGTTGTAGGTGTGGCTTGGATTTTTGCAAATATTTTTTGCTTTGTACGTGTTAGGTATTTAATTCACAAGATGAAAAGAGATTTTAAAAACCTTCCTGTAACTACAATGTGTTATGGTTCTATGCGTATTTCTGAAGATAATGTATATCAGTTTGGCAAAACTAGTTTGTTAACTCAACGTCTTTCATCGAGCGAGGACAAGCCGTGAAGCTCGGACGTAGATTAGCATACATATTAGCCGGGATTCTTCTGCTTCTCGTTGTCGGATATTTCATTTACACCGGGGAGAGAGTATGAAGAAAATAAAAAAGCTTTTTCCGGGAGATTACCGGCATTATATCTGCATTGTAATAAGCCTCGGTCTTATAGCGTTAGGCTTCTTATTTCCCAACGCTTTGCCGCGCTTGGCCGAGGCTCTCAAGGATCTTGCCTTTTCTCTCGTTTATTACGTATTTGAAATAATTTCTCCCGGCACGAGTCCGGTCGCACCGTCGGTCAACGTCATGCCCTCGTGGGAGTGGGCAGAATCGCCCTGGGAGCCTTTAACCCTATTCCCGTATACCTGGGAAGAGTTTAAGGCTCTGTGGGTAAAATATTGGGCTCTCTTTCTCGAAAAAGAAAACTTCTTCGGTTATTTTGATTGGCTCGGAAACTTTCTTTATTATTTTTCTCGATATGCGATGATAATTTTTCCGCTTGTTATGCTCGTAGTGGTTAAGCTCCAAGGATATACAAGCTGCGATCCGAGCAAAAGAAAAGGAAAATCAAAGCATCTGAAGCGTTTTGAGTGGTTTCTTTTTAACGTTGTTTACCCTGTAACCGCTTGGATAAAGAGCTTTGTCTGTTTTGTCCGGGAGAATAAGAAATATTATTCTCTTTGGCTGATGCTATGGCTGCTGTATTTCAACCTTTTTTCTGTTATCGTTGCAGCTTTAGCTTTCTACATATATTTTTCTGTAGCCTGGGAAGCAAAAACCATTTATACGCAGTTTATTAAGCTCCTGTATGATCTCACGCCCATGATAAGATTCCTTCCCGGTGTCGTGTGGTTCTGCATCGGCGCCGTGATATATAATTGGATCTGTAATTCTATGGCGTTCGCCCGGCTTTATTATTACGAGGGGTGTAACCGTTCTTTCCTTAAGAAGCGCGGAGTCGTTTCTACCGTTTACGGTGTAATGGGAAGCGGTAAAACTCAGCTTATAACGTCGATGGCTCTCTCTGCAGAGATTGAAATGTGGGATAACGCCTTTGAGATTCTTCTCGAAAAGGACCTCATGTTTCCCAATTTCCCATGGCAGCGCTTGAGGGATTACCTTAAGGTTAAAATTGAAAACCGCGAGCTCGTTGATATCGATGCCGTCAAGGAGAGGATCCGAGCTCTGCGCCGCGGCTTCGATTACGTTATCAATCGAGGATATACCCCGGAGAGCTGGCGCGAATTTTGCAAAAATAATAAGCTACGAACCGATTATACCTTCGGATACGATTTCGAGCATTACGCTTATACTTATAACGATAACCTCAAGGTCGTTCACCTCTTTGAAGCGGTCGAGGATTACGCCTGCGCTTACCTCGTTTATACGGTGCAGACAAGCCTTATATTCTCGAATTATTCAATAAGGCTTGATAGTATTCTTAACGACGTCGGCAATATGCCGCTCCGAGATACCGACTTCTTTAAGCGCGATTCTCGCCTTATGGACGCTTATTCCCAGCAGTGTCATATCATCAATTACGATATGCTGCGTCTCGGTAAACGTATGCAACGTGAGTTCAAGCTCTCTTTCGGAGTCTATGTAATAACCGAGATCGATAAGGAACGTAAGAACAGCCTCGAGCTTAAGGAAACGAAGCGGAATGACGAGGAGTGCAATCAGAATAACGACCTCTTTAATGCGTGTCTGATGATGTGCCGACACGCAGCTGTAATAGCGAATAGAGTGTTTATTCGAATTATAGCCGACCTTCAGCGCCCGGAAGCCTGGGGAGCCGGTGGCCGTGAGCTTGGTGAGGTAATTTATATTGCCGAGAAGGGCGAGCTCTACCCGGTGCTGCCGTTTATTTCTCCGTATTGGCTTATGGAAGGGCTTTTTTCCTGGATTAAAGGCAAATGGGGAGACTTTCACGCGAAGTATATCCACGTTCGCCGGGATGAAACGCTGTTTTCCTACGTCGTGAATAACGTGACGAATAAGGTCAATAAGCATTACGATAAGGTTAACGGTCAGTTCGGCGCTTTCACGCTCGAGCTTGAGGTCCAAAGCGGCCGAATGGACGGTTCTCTGATAAAGGAAAAATGGCGCATACTTACCAAAAAGGACCGCAGCGCAAGATATAAGACGGACTGCCTCAACAGCGTATTTGATACGTATACACCTAACACGATGCATATTGATGATTTTATATGCTACGCGAGAGGTGTCGGCTCTCTTGAGGAAAACGGTCTTCAGAATAGCTATTTCCAGAATGATATATCCCGCATGCACAAAGATGCAGCATAAAAAAAGAACCCGAGGCGTTAAGCTTCGGGTTTGTTTTTTTGCTATATGTATTTCTTTTTGAGTTCGGCTATAACGTCTTGGATATCTTCACAAGTAGATATAATACCTTTAAAATATCCCACATCTTCACACCCCCACTTTGATAAATTATCTTCACCACGGTTTTCCAGTTTTTCAAAGTGTGGTTTGGCACGAGCTATTTTTCGTTTTAAAACCTTCTCAATCTCCTCAAAAATTTCGGAAGCCTTGCGGTAGCCTTTTTCAATAAGTTTTTCAGCTATAAGTTCGTTTAAATTTTTAGGGTGAGTTTTTTCGAAATCTCGCGTGCTATGATATTTGTGATTTTCTTTTATATAAGCTTTTGTTTCATTAAAAATTGTTGTTTGAGCATATGTTGAAGCTTCGGAAATATCGTCTTCAAATTTTTTAATTTCTATTTCTGTCATAATTTTACTCCTTTTAATGTAATGCATTGTATAATGATTAAGAATAAAATTAGTGCAATTACTATATAAGTAGTTGCTTCATTGTATTTTTTTTGTATGAAGAAAAAGATTGCAAATGCAATTGAAAAGGTATATATAACAAAAGATGTTGTTGCTATTAGTTGTAACATTTTGTTTTCTCCTAAATTTTGGTGTGGGGTGGTTCGGTATAATGGCTAAGCTTGAGCTTAGGGGGAGAGAGTGAACCAAAGGCGGCAGAGCCGCCTTGAGTTTTTATTTTCTTATGTATTTGATGTCGAATGTAAAAGCTACGTAATTAGGAAGCAAAAAGGATATATCGAATATTTCTTTTATAATGACCATGCATCTTCGTCCGGTGTATATGTGATTTATATAATCGTGACATTTTTCGTATCGTGCTTTGCATTCTTCGCAATTTTGGTGTGGGCATTCGTCATATTCTTCATCGTAGCAATTAATGAATTCTTAGTAATGTGAACATTGAGGTACGTGTTCGGTTTTGATGAATTCTTCAAGAATTACGCGGTCGCCTATTTTGAAATTTCTATCATTTTCTCTAATTTCAAAAGGTTTACGTTCGTCAATAACCGCTTGGAAATATAGCGGTAAAGTCTTTAAGTGGTGTATCATACTTATTTGTCTCCTTTTGTTACAGTGATTGTGTCGTTATGGTAATTGTATTTAACTATTTCATCTTTGACACCATTATTTTCAGAGTGCCATAGTTCACGCTGTGTTTTTGAAAATCTTACTTCCTCGATACAAGAGGTTTGACAATCGGGGCAGTTCCAATAGTTGTCATATTTTCCTTTAAATCCATAGTCTTTACAATCGAGATACATTGTTGCGCCACATTCTCTACATTTCATATTGCAAGCTCCTTTTCAATTCTTCTGATATTGTGTTTTAGAACGTTAACGTTCTTTTCGGTTTGCTTATACTGTGCCGTGTGGGTTCTGCCGAGCTGTTCAAGCTCGGCAAGTATTCCGATATAATAACGGCAAGTAAAATGCAAATTTTCCAAATCGTTACGTAATTCTTCATCTCTGCACATTGTCCTTGCTCCTTATTTCTGCAGTGATATCTTTCCATTCTTTAATTTCATCTTTGTATACTTTTTCAATATGAATGGTATTGCAAAAACTGTAATTTGTTTTGAAAATCTTTACAGCGGTATTTGCGTTTCGTGCGTTTATTATTTCTGTTGCTCTTGTTAGTTTGCCTACGTAGTTTTTAAATGTATATTCTATTTTGTAAGTATTCATAAAGCAAAGTTTTCCTTTCTGTGTTCAAATTTAGGGGTATTGACAAGTGAAAAAATCTATGCTATAATGTAATAGCATTCAGACAGATACAAGGCGGATAGGCTCGCCTTATTGTATCGTCCTTTAAGCGCTCACGGTGTTCTTGTAAGGTTTTGCCGTGAGTGCTTTTTTTTATTTCACTATGTACTCAATGAAATCGTTTATTTTCTTCTCTGTCCAACCTTCTTTGCGAAGGTATTCAATAATTCGCAGAATTGCTTTATCATTCAAGCTTTCCATTCCTTGTCCTTTCTGCCTATCTGACTGTTCGGCATTTCAACCCCTCGGATATTTAGCCGTCCGAGGTCGCTGTTGTAGAACTGTTCGCGCCTATAACTACGCTAGAGGGCATACGGAGCACCCCACCGACGAACCAACATACACGTAACCTCTTATTGATGAGAGGTGCGCGCGCACCTCTGTGCCCACAACAGTTATGTTGCCAAGAAAAATCAAGGGACACTACGTGCGGTGGAGATTTATATAAAAAGTTTTTCCCGTGTGTTAAAAAAGTTTTTATATAAATACGACCGTCTGCCCTTTATTTTTTGCAGGGAATGTGGTACAGCCCTTGGCAAAGGGGGAGCCAACACTATAACAGTATGTGTTGGGGGGAATTCGCCTAGGAGATTTCCCCCTTGTCCAAATGAAAGAAGCCGTGCCCATAAAGCCTATAAAGCATAAAAATGTCCTTGCTCCGCAGAGCATAAACGAAAACAACTTATTTCTGGATTATTGAAGCGAGAAGGTTTTCGTCGTCGAAGGGGACACAAAAAGCGGCAGCTTGTGCCCCTCGACGCCCTTCCGCTTCAATCCATAATCATCAAAACAGCCTATTTATTATAACATTAAAGGAGTTAGTCTGAATGCCACGTACAAATAAACGTTATAAGAACATGACCAGGAGAACCCGGGATAAAATCGAAGCCCTTTATAATGCAAAAGTTCCGGTAAAAACCATAGCAGAAGAATTAGGATACTCTTTTCAAGCCATTTACACAGAGCTTCATCGCGGATTTTATATGCACCGTAATCACGATTGGACCGAAACGAAAAAGTATAGCGCAGATAAAGCTCAGCTCGTTGCTGATTTTTGCATGAGCGCAAAGGGCGCGCCCCTCAAGCTCGATAAGGATAAGGAATTCGCTGAATTCGTCGAGGATATGGTCCTTAAGGGATATTCTCCCGGTGCGATTCTTCTTTATGTAAAAGAACACGGCCTCAACTTTAAAACCAAAGTGTGCCGTGTAACTCTGTATAGTTATATTGATAAGGGGATTTTTTTGAAGATAAGCAATAAAAATCTTCTGCATAAAGGTGAACGCAAAAAGAAAAGTGCTCAAGAGAAGCAAGCGAAGAAGCTGCCTAATCTTGAGCACTGTATAGAACGTCGTCCGGAAGAAGTTTCGGAACGTAATACGTTCGGTCATTGGGAAGGTGATTCGGTTATCGGAACGAATAAAAAAGGTGAAACGCTCTTTACGTTAACAGAACGTCTCACCAGATTGGAGCTTATTTTGAAATCGAAGGATAAAACTGCCGGAAGCATCGTCCGACTGTTAAACCGTCTTGAACGATGTATCGGCTCGGTAACGTTTCGGAAGGTGTTTAAAACGATAACCTTCGATAACGGAACCGAGTTTTCGGATACAAAAGGAATAGAATTTTCACCCTATACAAAGAAACGTCGTACCAGGGTGTTTTATTGTCATCCCTATTGCTCCTCGGAACGTGGCAGCAATGAGAATCAAAACGGATTTATCCGCCGTTTTATCCCGAAGGGTACCGCAATTTCAAACTATTCGGAAGCGTATATACAGCAAGTACAAGATTTTATAAATTCTTACCCTCGAGGCATCTTCAACGGTGAAAATAGTCTCAAACGCTTCCAAAAAGAGCTTTGTAAACTGAATATTAAAAATTTTTTACCAAAAATTCAAAAGATATCTTGACAACAACGGAAAATAGATTCAGAAACAGATTCAGGCGTTTTTTCTATTGACTTTCGTTTGTAAAATATGATATAATTTTTCATATCAAATTATCTTGATAGAGGGGAGTGAGAAAATGAAAAACGGCCTTTTTTCGCGTTTTGTGAGTCTTGTGTTTGTTTTTTCTGTTGTTTTTTCATTGCTCTTTATTTTTTCATCGGCGTCAGGCTCTGATTCTCTGCAGGGGAACGGTGTTTATACTGAGAGCTTATTTTTTGATGATTTTTTTGAAAATTACGTTGGCGGTATGGCTTTGACGGATGCCGAACGTGAATACATTCGTTATAAAGACGGTTTAGTTGCGACTTACAGTACTAATATACCTACTTCGCAGATAAACGTTGAATACGATAACGGCACTCTTACCGTAATTGCACAGGAATATGTCGACCCCTATTCAAAAAATGGGGCGGTAACCTGGATTCCCACTTCTGCAACCGTTGAAGGAATGACCCGGAATTTCTCGGATTCTCCGTATACCGTGCGGTTTGACGGTCTTAATGCATCTGCGGGTGATAGCGTCAGCGTGAAATATATTGCTGAAATTTCCATTAGCAAAGAAAAAATTAATGAACTTGTAAATCTGGCGTATAAAGACGCCGTACGTCTTGATGAAGAATTGCGGAACAAAACCGAGGAATACGAACGCCTGCATTCCGAGTATCTGGCAAACAAATCGGCTTACGATCAATATCTTCTTGAGCGTGAGGCATACGAGCTATATTTGGTAGAAAAAAGCATCTACGAGGACAAAAACAAAGAATATCTTGAATATCTCGAAGATCTTTCCGAATATGAAGAAGCAAAAGCAAAGTACGATGCGTACTTGATTGCAAGGGAACAGTATTACGAGGACTTTTCAGCTTACGTAAACTATTTGAACGACCTCAAGCAATATAACGAAAAGGTACAGGCGCATAAGCAGTATGAAAATGATATTGCTCTCGTTCGGAATCAGCTTGGCATTGTAGATGCCACAAAAACTCCGCTCACTTCGCTCGAAAGAACGGTTTACTGGGCTATAATGGGTGACACGGTAACTGCAGTTATCGAAAAGAAGGGCGATATAGTTGAGGTTCTCGGAGCCGATCCCGTAGTCGTTGATATGGCAGGGGCGTCTACGGATAATCTGCGCGAGCTTCTGAAGGATTATTTTGATATACCATCCGATAACGAGCAGGAAAGATACCGTTATTACGTTACTAATTACGAGGCGTTTCGCGATAATTTTGTAAATCTTCTCGTGGCGCTTGATTCGCTTTATTGCAACGACGGCGTCAGAGGCGTGATGATTGCAAAGGAAAAACACGAAAAGTACTTGATTTTGGTTGCGCAGCTTTACCACGTAGCAAACGCGCTTTGCGATGAGGTTATTCCAAGCTATGACGGAACCTATTTCTTCGACTCTTCCTATAAGATAGGTATGAAGTATTCGTCCGATAAAAGAGTGTCTGTTTCAAAAGCTCTTGAAAATGAATCCTTCATTGTTGATACGAACAATGCAGCTCCTCTTTCGGACGGTTATCCCATCGAACCTATCATTCCGACTCTTACACCGATAAAAGAACCTACGCCGCCAACACAGGTTTCAAAGCCCGTCGAACCCGACAGAATAGAAAAACCGACCGAACCGCAGCTCGTCAGTGAGCCTACGGCGGTTGCTCACCCCGGCTCGCAGCCGACACCCTACGTTCTCGGCTCTTACGAGCAATCGCTTGTTGACGCATTTAATCGTGGAGAAATACAGGAGAGAAACGTTTACACGGGTGAGGACGTAACCGTTGCTTTGGATATAAATGTTTCCAAGCTGTACGTAGGCGTCGATCAAGTTGTCGTTACCTATTACGATAAAGAATACGACAGTGAGGAAGCGCAGAAAACTCTTTACATCGTCGTTGTAGATAAAAATTCTTACGCCGATTACGGCGGTCCCGTTCCTGAAAAGGCGAGAGATTATGAATATAGCTACCGCCATTGCGGTTGGACCGACGAAAACGGTGATGTGCCGAATTTGTTTAGCGTTTCGGAAAATTTAAACCTTTATCCCAAATTTGAATCTGTAAAAAACATATATGAAGAAAAGTGGATAGTTGACGGGCAGACGTATTTTGAAAACCCCGGCACACCGTCTATGAATAAAAGCGGCGAATTTTATTATGATTTCTCGGGCTGGAGGACGGAGGCGGATTGTGACTCGCTCATAATAACTCATACCGCTTTGTTTGAAAGGCCTTTGGTTATAACAGAGCACGGACCGTGTAAAATTATTTATGAAAATTCCTCTTTTATCATTCAGCCAACGGCCGACGCGTATGAATTCGATATCGGTTATTTGCTTGAACGCGGAGCAGGGAGCGGCGGAATAGTTATAAAGAATCCTTGCGGTTTGCAGTTGAGCTTGTCATATACAGACACGTTGCTTGTTAAAGAAGCAGGCGTTTGTTCAATTGCCGTCAAAGCATCGGGAGAATCCTCCTCCTTCATATACGGAGTTTCACTTCTCGGAAAGGATGGGGAAGCCGTATCGGTTAATGCGAAAATCGGGTATAGGATTTCCGCGGTTATCAAAGACGTATCCCATTTTTCATTCTATAATATTAATAACGGAGAAAGAAAAAACGTAAGATACGGCTATGAGGAGGGAATATTCTCCTTCAGCGCAGTGCCGTTTGTCGATTATTATGCGACGGTCGAATATTCGTTAAACGCCATACCATTTGACAAGGTTGAAGTTTCTTTTCAGGATGCAAACGTTCAACCCGGTGAAACAGTGGTGCTTAATCTATCGTCTGTGCCGGGTATTACGGTCGACAGAGTTTATTACATTACCTCGTCCGGCACAAGAATCACGGTTGAAAACGGAAGCTTCATTATGCCCGAAGAGGACGTGGTTATAGGCGTGGATTATACCGTATTGAAATATAAGGTAACCTTCGTGTCCGACGGCAAAACTATAATTACGGTTTTTTGCGAATACGGTGACACGGTATCCGCTCCGTCCGATCCAAAGAAGGCGTCTGACGGTAAATATTCGTATGCTTTTTCAGGCTGGTCGCCTGAGATTGAATCGGTTACCGGTGACGCTGTTTATACGGCCGTTTATTCCTCGACTTTACTGCCGCAAAATGCACAGAATAATACGGGAATCAGCGAGGGCGTGTTAAAACTTCTCCTGCTTGCGTTCGTCGGACTCGGGTGCTTTTTGTTCATAGTTATCCCGTCGTCGATAATGACTTTCGTGCTCGTTTGCAAGCGCAAAAAGAAGTTTTTGAAAAAATAATGCATACAAAATAAACAAAATAAATGGCGCATCTTTGTGAAGTAATATAAATTTCGCACGGGTGTGTCTTTTTTTAAAAAATATTGTTGACATTTTTCTCCTCGAGTGCTATAATTTATTATAACTATAAATATATAGATTTTAGAAAGGTGTACGGACATGAAAATGACACTTAAAAAAGTAGTGACTCTTCTTTTGACGGTTGCGTTATTGTTCGGCTTTGCATCGACGACGGTGTTCGCTATCGCGGATTCCTCCGATTCGAATGTAAACCCAATAGCTGATGGCGGAGCATCAAACGAAAACGTCGGCGGTCAGCTCACTACCGAATGGTGCAAAATTGACTATGATAAAAATGGCATAGTTGTTGCGCTTAATCCTACGGCGGAGGCACTTTTATCGGCTAATACCGATGAGGTATCTGCCGTGCTCCAAACTCTGATTGGAGCGGTTAAGGAAATCGTTATTGCGTCCCTTAAGGACCAGATGAATAACGATTCAAACGGCAATGCCACTCCCGAAAATCCCGATGACGACGTTGATATAGGGGAGGGAACGAATAAAGACAACATATGGGAAGCAGCATTAAAAACCTACGTATCTACGGAATACGGGTCGGCTGAAACAGAGGATTACGTCAATTTCCTCAAGGACCTTCTTGATGCCGATAAGATGGATGACGGTGAGAATTCTCCGTTTGAGAAATTTACCGCATACGTTTTGAAAATGCTCAAATCGGCGGTTAAATACGAGGTAATCGAGCTTGATTCGCTTCCTGAAGAGGACAGTCTCAAGGGAATAATTCTCGATGTATTCGAAACCGAAATCAACAAGCACATATCTGCAGCACTTGAAAAATACATTGACGATTACGTTAAGTGGCTCGGCGGTGCAGCGGTTTCTTTTGATGCTGACGTTAAGTCACTTATCGATACAGAGGTTGAGAAGCTTGTACAGACTAAGGTCAACGCGTATATCAATAACGGATTTGCTGTTGGCACAGACCCCGATGCTGTTGATAACATTATCGCAAGCTATATGGATGCGGAAATTAAAAAGCAGGTTAAGATTTGGATTTCCGCTTACGCTGAGAATAGCGGCGCACCCGCTGAGATAGTTAGCCTCATTGACGGTCAGCTTAGAGAATGGGTGGACGAGGTAGTGAAATACTACGAAACGAAGATCGCTCCCACCAACCCCAGCCCGATATTTGAAACCGCTAAAGCGAAGATTGCTGAGGTGCTCGATGATGAGATTGATGCTTACGTAGATACCTATCTTGCAAATAAGAGTATAGGCAGCGATATTCAGGAGATAATTGAGGGATACCTTAAGGATAATGCTCCGTCAATTGTTTACGAAACCTATTGGTCATACAAAGACTCATCAAGCGCACTTCTTGATGACTCGAGTACAATCTGGGGCTCAATTCACAGCGAAATGAAGTCTGCAATTATTCCCGCGATTCAGTATCTTAAGTCTTGCGATGCTACCGCGGCTGAAACCTATTTTAATAACACGCCTTCAGCAACGCTCAAAGCGGATTTGGCAGATCTTAATGACGAAGGTAAACACGGAGCTTACGCAAAGGATATAGAAGCTACGGTGCTTGCATCCATCGTCGGAACGGTATCCGCATATACGCAGGCTGATTGGGTTGCGGTTTGGAATACTCTTCCCGAAGAGGATAAACCCGAGATTCTTAAAACGATCAAGGACAAAATCAACGAAGACAACAGCTTCAAGAGCAAGGTCTCCGGAATTATTATCTCGTATTGGTTTGCTTCTGAGGAGGCAAGTGATTCAGATAAGGCAGCGGCGGCTGCTAACAGACGCAGTGCTGTAAGTCAGTTTATTACACATGAGTCCTTCGACGACGTTTTGAACAGCCTTATATACAATGCAGAGCACAATTCCGAATACAGCGGATTGATTTCCGACAAGGTAGAGGAATATCTTGCAGATCCCATCAAAACGCTTCGCGAGGTTGTTGCGACGCTTGAAGAGAATGAACTTGCTGATTTGAATGCAAAAATCAAGTCCGTTGCTAATGACGTAATTGAAAGCAACGAAGCTGATTTCAGAGCAAAAGCATTTCAGACGGTACTCGGACAGAGCGAAGCGTATATAAAGAATCTTCTTGACGAAACATATGTTCCCGCACTTCTTGAGAAATATACCGAAACAGTAAACGCACTTAAGAATCCTCCCGCAACAGATGACACCGAGGATGAAGAGGAGCTTGGACTTGAGGATATCATCGCGCTTATTGATAACATTACAGTTAACGAGTTTGTTCTTTTTGCGAATGGATCGTTTGACATTGAAATAATCAAGAGTTTCGTTTTCTCTCTTCCTACCTTTGACGATATCGCAAAGATGAACAAGGATCAGATGCAGCTTGTCTTTGATACGGCTATCGCTACCACCTTTGGTACTATTGAGTTTGACGTAACACTTAAGGTCGTTAGCAATTTTGAGCTTATCAAGAAATACGCATCTCTTGTCGCAACATATCTCACCTTTGATATGAACAGCGACGGCGTAATAGTATTTGACCTCAAGGTTCCCGAAAAATTTGCAAATCTTGTTCTTAGGGTTGCGAACAGCAATAAGCTTCCCGACGATTTGAAGCAAAAGGTATTTACGTTGCTTACGTCCGACGTTGACGGTGCGTATGCTTTCGTAAAGTCTGTAACCGTTGACGATATACTTAAGATTTTCGAAAGCATACG
>SVRU01000036.1 GCA_015064665.1 Oscillospiraceae bacterium | reverse complement strand
ATGGAAAACGAAAAAAATCTTGTTATTATAGACGCCGGGCATGGCGGAGAAGACCCCGGTGCAATAGGAAAGAACGGAATATATGAAAAAAATCTAAATCTTGAAATTGCAAACCTTGTAGGCAAAACACTTTCTGAGAAAGGATTTGCCGTCGTATATACAAGAACGGAAGATAAGCTTCTTTATTCCGAAGAAGAAAACGTCAAAGGGCTAAGAAAGATATCAGATTTAAAAAACAGGTGTAAAATAGCGGCAGAATATCCAAATTCAATTTTTATAAGTATACACATGAACTCATATTCCGATCCTAAGTATTCAGGTCTTCAGGTTTATTATTCACAAAATAACGAAGAAAGCAAAATCCTTGCAGCCGAAATACAAGCATCAGTTAAAGAACAAACGCAACCCGAAAATAACAGAGTTATAAAAGCGGGAACGGATATATATGTTCTTGAAAACACTCAAAATACAAGCGTGCTTATCGAATGCGGATTTCTGACGAATTACAGTGAATGTGTTAAACTTTCTGAAAAAGAATATCAAAAACAGTTGAGTTTATCGATTGTTTGTGGTATTATAAATTATAGAGAAAAAATAAACTAAAGGTTTTTATTCAAATGAAAAATTCCAAAATCACATTTGTTTGCCGCGAATGCGGTTATTCGAGTATGAAATGGCTTGGTAAATGTCCGGAATGCTTGTCATGGAATTCTTTTGACGAAACGGAAATAAAGGAATCTCATAAAACAAGAGAGCTCCGTTCCACCGAGATAAAATCCGAAAAGATTTCGGAATTAAAGCTGCCGTCTTATTTAAGAGGCGCAACCGGAATGCAGGAGCTTGACAGAGTTCTCGGTGGCGGACTCGTTGACGGCTCAGTTGTGCTAATATCCGGTGAGCCGGGCATAGGAAAATCAACACTTCTTCTTCAAATATGCTCAGAGCTTTCCAAAAACAAAAAAGTATTGTACGTATCGGGAGAGGAATCAAAAGGACAACTCAAGCTCCGCGCCGAACGCCTCGGAATCAACGACGGCTCTCTATATTTGCTTACCGAAACCGATCTTGACTCTGTTCTTGACGAATGCGAAGCCTTAAGTCCCGACGTAATAATCATAGACTCAGTACAAACACTTTCGTCTATGCGCTTTTCCTCGGTTCCCGGAAGCATAACACAAGTCAGAGAATGCGCCATGTCCTTAATCAACTATGCAAAAACCGCCGGTGCTGCAGTATTTCTTGTAGGTCACGTAAATAAAGAGGGCGGAATATCTGGACCGAAAATTCTTGAACATATGGTTGATGCGGTTCTGTGCTTCGAGGGCGAAAGAACAAATTCCTACAGAATAATCAGAGCTATAAAAAACAGATTCGGTTCAACGAACGAAATCGGTGTTTTCGAAATGGGTGATAAAGGCCTTGTTGAAATCCCAAATCCAAGCGAGGTTATTATTGCCGAAAGACCGAAAAACACAAGCGGATCATGCGCAGGCTGTATTATGCAAGGAACCAGACCTATCATATCCGAAATACAGTCTCTTGTATCAAAAACCGTTTATTCGGCAGGAAAAAGAGCTGCTGACGGCTTCGATTACAACAGAATGTGTCTTCTTATTGCCGTACTTGAAAAAAGAATGGGACTCAAATTTTACGAAAACGACGTTTATCTCAACGTTGCGGGCGGAATAAATCTCGAGGAACCCGGCGCAGATCTTTCAATTGCAATGTCACTTATAAGCGGTATAACCGACAAGGTAATCCCTGATGAATTAATAGCCTTCGGCGAAATAGGATTATCTGGAGAGGTAAGGGCAATATCACACGTTGAGTATAGAGTAAAAGAAGCGGTAAGACTTGGTTTTACAAAAATACTTTTACCAAAGAAAAACATAACGAGCAGTATTAAGGTTCCTTCAAGCGTTGAATTACTCGGTGTAAGCAATATATATCAAGTGCTTATACATATGAAAAATAAAGAAAGTTAAAACAAAATATTTTCAAAACAAAGCGCGTTTTGTGTAAATCCAACAAAACGTGTTTTGTTTTTTCTACACCAATTAATCAGATTGTTATAAAAAATATATTGAAATGAAATACAATTTAATGTATAATTTATTTAAGCTATATATGCGAAGCTTCGCATTTCAGCTTTTAAACATACCTCAAGGAGAACTTTCATATGGAAAAGGTTTACACCAAAAGTATCAGAAACGTCGCATTGCTCGGACATAGCGGAGGCGGAAAAACGTCACTCGCTGAGTCTATGCTTTACATTTCAAGACTTACAGACCGTCTGGGAACGGTTACCGACGGAAATACCGTTTGCGACTATGATCCCGAAGAAATAAAGAGAGGTTATTCAATATCTTCCGCCATGGCACCGATGCTTTGGAACGGAACGAAAATTAATATACTTGATACACCCGGATTTTTTGATTTTGAGGCCGAGGCAAGACAATGTGTAAGAGCTGCCGATGCTGCAATCATCGTTGTTGACGGCAAATCCGGAATCGAGGTCGGAACCGAGCTTGCATGGAATCTTGCAACAGATGCGGGAATTCCCAAAGCATTCTTTATCAACAGATTTGATGACGGCGAAGCTCGCTTCTATAAGGTCTTCGGCGCAATAAGAGAAAAATACGGACTTACCGTTTGTCCTATTCAAATTCCTATTATTGACGGAGATACCGTTATAGGCTTTGCAAATCTGGTTGAAATGTGCGTTTATACGTTTGAAAAGCAAACTGGTGAATATATCAGATCCTCTATTCCCGATAAATTTTCCGATATGTTCAAAGAATATCATAACATGCTTCTTGAAGCAATCGCACAGACAAGTGATGAGCTCATGGATAAATTCTTTAACGAAGAGCCCATAGAAAGAGAAGAAGCTCTCGAAGCAATTCACCAAGGAATTATTAACGGTGATATCGTTCCCGTTTTCTGCGGTGCAGCTATAAAGAATTGGGGAATCAAGACCCTGCTTGATACGATTGCTGAGTCATTCCCAAGACCAATCGCGCGCAAGGTTGAGCACATCGAGGATGATAACGGTGATATAAGCGAAATTCCAATTGAGATGGATAGCTCTGAAACATCAATATTCGTATTTAAAACAGTGGCAGATCCGTTTGTCGGTAAGATGTCATTCTTTAAGGTTATGAATGGAGAAGTTACTAAAGATATGACTCTCCGCAACTCCACGACAGGTTCACAGGAAAAGCTCAACAAGATATTTATAATGCGCGGAAAGAAGCAAATCGACGTTGATTCGCTCTCTTGCGGCGATATAGGCGTTACCGCAAAGCTTTCAAATACAAATACAAACGATACGCTTACCACTCGCTCCGATGCAATAAAATACAAGAAAATTAAATTCCCGAAGCCCTATATGACAATGGCAGTTACGCCAAAGGCAAAGGGCGATGAGGATAAGATATCCTCGGGTATTGCAAGACTTCTTGAAGAAGATCCTACAATTAAATATGAAAACAATTCCGAAACGAAGCAGCTTACGATTTCCGGACTTGGCGACATTCATCTTGACATTATCGTTTCCAAGCTTAAGAGCCGTTACGGTGCATCGGTCGAGCTTACAAAGCCAAGACTTGCTTACAGAGAAACGATAAAGAAAAAGGTTGACGTTGAAGGAAAGCATAAAAAGCAGTCAGGCGGTTCGGGACAGTACGGTCACGTAAAAATTACCTTCTCGCCCGGACAGGAGGAAGGACTTACGTTTACCGAGTCTGTATTCGGCGGCGCAGTTCCGAAGAATTTCTTCCCGGCTGTTGAGCAGGGGCTTCGCGAATGTATGCAGAAGGGCGTTCTTGCAGGTTATCCTGTCGTTAATCTTGCTGCGAACCTCTTTGACGGCTCGTATCACGACGTTGACTCAAATGAAATATCCTTTAAGCTTGCGGCTGCAATAGCATACCGCGAGGGCTTGCCTAAGGCAAATCCCGTAATACTTGAACCGGTAGGCGATCTCAAAGTATTCGTTCCCGATAATTACGTTGGAGACGTTATGGGCGATCTCAACAAGCGCCGCGGAAAAGTTATGGGTATTGAACCTAACGACAACGGCACGCAAACCGTTCTTGCAGAGGTTCCGTTTGCTGAAATGACCGATTACGTTATAGCACTTAGAGCTATGACGCAGGGCAGGGGAAGATTCGATTTCGATTTCACAAGATACGAAGAAGTACCCGCATCTCTTGCTGACAAGATAATCAAAGAAGCAAAACAAAACGAAGCATAATTTCAAAGGGGCTTTCTCAAATTTGAGAAGGCCCCTAACTGTTTAATAATAATTTAATTATTCAGCATCTTCCGTATCTAATCCAAACATCTGACGAAGAGTTTCTTTGTTTTCTTCGGTCAGACTGGAACCGTCGATGGCAACGTTAAACATTTCTTTGTTTTCCAAATCAACGTCAACAACTTTAACCGATTCCGATTCGGCAGAAATAATGTCAAGAATAAATACGTTATCCGCAAGTCCGTTAACAATACTGTTAACCTCTTCCTGAGTAACAGGCTCAGAATTTTCAAACTCATCACTTGTTTTTTCTATATACGCTGCAATACCGTTCATCGCAGCACCTGCAGACTCAAGCTTAAGATCTTGAACGTTAAAACTGTCAAGAGCATTCTCGACCTCGGGAGGAAGAGTACCTGTTTGAGAAGAAACCATTTCTTTCACACCGTCAATCAAATCCTGGACAATTACCTTTGAATCTTCATTAAGATTATTAACAGAATTTCCAATGCTTATAAGACTGTCACCAATCTTCTTAATTGTGTTAACCTGTTCCTGAGGTGTGACGGTTGATGACGTTATAGCGCTCATATCAGCAGAGATAGAAGAGAAGGTATCCGCGATACCGGCAACGGTCGACACAACATCGCATGCATCAGAAATCGACATTTTTTTGCCTTCGTCATCTACTTTTGTCGAAATTTCATCAAAAAACCAGGAACCTGTTGAATTATAAAATTTACCGGTGGAAGAATTAATGTATTCGCTCAAACCAACCTCAGCGGGAATTTCGATAATATATTTCTCCTGAAATTGAATCTGAGATATTTTATCAACCTGAATTGCAAGACCCGTTATCGGAGCGCAGATTACGAACGCAACTACCGCGCCCTGAATTAATCCGAAAAATGCTCCGGTTAAACGATGACCGTTTTTGCCTTTTCTAACGATAATCTTGAGAATAGGAAACAAAATAAGCCATGAAACAAACGAAAGAACTATAAACGAAACAAAGAAAATCAAAATGCATACAATAATCTCAACAAGAGTAAACAGTATTGATTGAATTGATTCCGGAATATCCGTACCAATACTTGAAATAAACTCTGTAATTATCACATTTAACGATTTTCCGTTAAATTCAAACGCCATAACAGCACTAACTATCTGATCTTTAAATTTAACAGGAATAAAAGCCGATGCTAAAACCAACAATAACCTGAGAATTGAACGGTTTCTTCCGCGAACCAGCCCTAAAAAAGCCCCCCAAATAAGAGAAAAAGCGGTAAAGCCCAAAACTCCGAGTGTTAAATAGCCCGTGTAGCCCATATTTTTCACCTCTAAATATTTTTTATTTAATTATACCACCATAATTCGGAAAATTCAAGTCATTTTAACAAATTATACACAACCATTTTGAAAAATATGCTAACGAAGTAATTAAAATATGAAATATGTACATGTAGCATAAATGATGTGCTTTATTGTCATCAGAGCTGTTTCCCACGCTTGACGCCAGATACCGCCTATGGCAGTATGCGAACCCTGCGCCTTCTGCGCAGGGTTTGATGTCCTCTTTCTCTCTGTCACAAAAAAAATCCTCCCTATTGGGAGGATTCGTGTGGCGGAGAGAAAGGGATTCGAACCCTTGAAACCGTATTAGGGTTTACACGATTTCCAGTCGTGCGCCTTAGACCAACTCGGCCATCTCTCCACGCGACTTCTACATTATAACAGAACAAAAATAAAATGTCAATAGATTTTTTGTTTTTTATTGGTATTTTTTAAAAAATTTCTTTATCTCACTTGACAAAATTCACTTAATTGAATATAATATTATTATATATTTTTAGGAGACATTATAATGAACGTAAAAGTTTTAAAATTTGGCGGTTCCTCTCTCGCTGATGCAATTCATTTTCGTTCGGTTGCTGAGATTATAAAAGCAGAGCCCGAAAGAAGATACGTCGTTGCATCCGCTCCGGGAAAAAGAAACGGTGCAGACACCAAAGTTACCGACCTTCTTTACAAGTGTTATGAACTTGCAACAAACGAGGAAGACATCTCGGAAGTTTTTGAAGAAATTAAATCAAGATATAATGATATAATAACCGAGCTTGCTATTGATATTGATCTGACCGAGGTTTTCGAAAAAATCAAGAACTCGCTTCTTCATAGCTCCGGCCGTGATTACATCGCTTCCAGAGGCGAATATCTCAATGCGATGATTTTAGCAAAATATCTTGGATTTGATTTCATAGATGCAAAAAAGGTAATTTTCTTCAAAGAAAACGGCACCTTCGATTCTGAAAAGACAAACGAAGTTCTCCGCAACTACCTTTCAAAACACGAATACGCCGTAATTCCCGGATTCTATGGCTCAATGCCCAACGGAACGATTAAGACCTTTTCGCGCGGCGGCTCCGATATAACCGGCTCAATCGTTGCAAGAGCCGCTTCTGCTTCGGTTTACGAAAACTGGACCGACGTTTCTGGGTTCCTTATGGCTGATCCCAAGTGTATTGACGATCCAAAGCCGATTGACAAAATAACGTATAAGGAATTACGCGAGCTTTCGTATATGGGTGCAACCGTACTTCACGAGGATTCAATTTTCCCGGTTAGATATTCAAAAATTCCAATCAATATCAGAAATACCAATGCTCCTGATGACAAGGGAACATTCATTCTCCCTCACACCGACGAGGTTAGCGATGATATCATTACCGGCATTGCCGGAAAGACAGGATTTTCAACAATTACAATCGAAAAAGATATGATGAATGCGGAGCTTGGTTTTGGCAGACGCGTTTTGCAGGCTATCGAAGCAAACGGAATCTCTTTTGAACATCTTCCTTCGGGAATTGATACGATGTCTATCATTCTTTCTTCAAAAGAGTTGAAGGAGAAGCGCGCAGACGTTATGGCTGACATCTGCAAGGCGGTTAACCCCGACAATATCTTTGTTGAAGAAAACCTCGCCCTTATCGCCGTCGTCGGACGCGGTATGGTAAAAGCGAAGGGAACCGCTGCTCGTATTTTTACAGCACTTGCAAACGCAGGTGTAAACATTAGAATGATCGATCAGGGTTCGTGTGAGCTTAATATAATCGTGGGAGTCGATGCAAACGATTACGTTCCCGCTCTTCAGGCAATATACTATGAATTTGTAAAATAATTTCAACTAACGGCGACCTGCTTACTTGTGGGTCGTCAAAAAAACGAAACGGAGAATTTTACAATATGGAGTCAAAAAAATCGGGCAGAAAATTCAATTACACTTGGGTTGTAATTGCAATGTCGTTTTTAATGGTAATGATATCACTTGGATTTACCAGTTCAACAAAATCATTATTTCCCGATGAAATAGCTAAAGAGCTTGACGTTGAACGAAGTCTTGTTGCAATTGGTGAAAGCTGCAGATATATTTCTACTGCAGTTGTCAATATATTCTTCGGATTCCTAGTTGCAAAATTCGGGCCTAAAAAACTGATTTGCACAGGATACATATCACTTATAGTATCTATGCTTCTTTATTCATATGCCAATAACCTCTTCGTAATTTATGCAGGCGGAATTCTGTGGGGTGTAGGATTATCCTTTACGGCAACAACAATGGTCGGGTACATAGTTGGTATCTGGTGTTCCAAAAATAAAGGAACAATCATGGGCGCTGTTCTCGCATCTAACGGTCTTGGCGGTGCAATTGCCATTCAGATCGCGGGCGGAATGATCGACCCCAACGTGCAGGGAAGTTATCGCGCTGCATATAAAATGATTGCAGCAGTTCTTGCGGTAACGCTTATTATCCTTATAATTTTCTTACGCGACAAGCCGAAAAATGATGATATAGCTACACAGAAATCGACTAAGAAAGCCTCCAAAAAAGGCGGAGACTGGTCAGGAATCGAATTTACGGATGCTATAAAGAAATTTCATTTCTGGGGTATTCTCATTTGTATTTTCTTCTCCGGCGTAATAATTCAGGGAATAAGCGGAATAACAAAAATGCATATGACAGACGTTGGAATAGACTATAGCAAAGTTTTAAGTCTTATGTCATTCGGCTCGATAATTCTTATCAGTGCAAAATTTATGACCGGATTTATATATGATAAATTCGGATTAAGAATTACCGCCAGCTGGTGTACCGCAATCGCCGTAATAACGACGTTTATTTTGGCTTTGATAAAAGAGGGAAGTCTGGGATTCACCTTAGCGTTAATTTACACCGTTATTTCTCCGTTTGCAACTCCGCTTGAAACAGTTATGCTGCCGATATATGCAGCCGACCTTTTCGGGAAGAAATCCTATCCTAAAATTCTCGGTATTTTTGTTTCCGTAAATACGGCGGGGTATGCCGTCGGAGCCCCCCTTTTAAATCTCTGTTACGACATATTCAACAGCTACGTTCCCGCTCTTATTTTAGTTGCTATTATTATGGCGGCGCTTTTGGTACTTCTTCAATTCGTTATCAGCGCAGCACATAAAGAACGAAAACAAATAACCGAACAGGAAGCAGCACAGCTCGCATAAATAAAAAACGATATAAATTTACGGCAAGGGAGCATTAAAATGCAATTCCTTGCCGTTTTTTTGATTTACGTTGCCGTAAACAAACCAGAGAATTCAAAATTATTTGAGCTTCGAAAGTATTCCTTCTATCCAAGTCTTTACAGTTGCCATCTCTTCAGCAGAAACGCTTCTCATAAACTTGAAGGGAAGACCACCCTTTACGTAAAGGATATCGTCTTCAAATACGTTTGAATCGTTAGTTTTTGCCATTTCAACGATTTTAGCAGCATTTTCAGCCGAACCGTCAATTATAAAAGCAATGTTTGCACTCGTAGACTTTTTGATTGAACGCATAAATCTTCCGAACTCACTCGGCATAGAAGACTTTGCAGTTGCAACGACAACGATAAGTCTCTCACCGTCACATGGATATGCAGGCATAATAGTGTCAGTAGCTTTATCTGCACTTATAAGTTTGGTAACCTCATCGGCAATAGCGAGAAGCTTACCTTTGCTTGTGCGTGTAAGAACGCGCATTCTCATTTTTAAAATCCTCCCAAAAAAATAATTCTAGAGTATTGTACCATATTTTTTAAATAAATTCAACAGTAAATTGTAAAATAGTAATATTTTTACTTAATTGATGCCATTTTTATCTTAATTATCCCCGTGCTGTCAAGAATATCACCGTGCAAAAACTCATCACCGCGGCAATATGCGATAAGCAAATAATCATCATTTGCTTTAAAAATAGCAGGATAACAGTATCCGCGAGTGTTTGGAGCATCGGTTACAAGGTTTGTCATAAACATATTTTGTCCATCCGATCCACGTAAAACGTCCGCACCTTCAATTATATTAATAGGCCCATAATTCACCCCATCATAACTTTTCCTTATAACAATCGGTGTTCTGCCGGCAGTTCCAGGATAATATGTTCTGCCGTTATAATTAGGAATTGGATTATATACTGCATAATATATACCGTCTATCCTTTTTATTTGCATAGGAGATGTAGGCGAAGTAAAAATCGAGGGTAGGGGAGTCGAAAAATCAAAACTTAAGCCCGAACATTTTGACTCGTACTGACATCCGTAGTTGGTACGGAACCACATATATATACCACAGGCTGTTTCAACAGCTCCTGGCTCTTGCAAACCTGTAAATCTGTTTATTGTATATGCTGATTCAAGATAAAATCCGCCATCTTCAATTGTTTTGCCATCATCATGCGAAACAAGAAGCGTTCCAAGCGCTGCAGTACCTGTGTCAATTGATGGATAGTAAGCAGCCGGAAAGATTACTCTGCCATCAGAAAGTCTTGAAATTCGGTCATTATTGATTACATAATAGCCTTTTTGGGCTATAAAATTACATCTCTCAGCATCTTTAGAAGAAAAAGTTATACCGTCTTTGCTAATACATCTTCCTACTGTTGATGTTTTGTCATTTTCCTTAATTAAAAAATAAAAGGCAAGGGAAGAGTCGCTTTGAACAAGGCTTGATACGCTCATTATGTTTGACACCCCAAAATCTTCTGCTTTGGCAATTATACTGTCAAAAGTCCAATGCTCTCCTTCATCGGAGGAACGGAGCAGGGCAATATCACAGCTTGCGTTGTCGTGGTCGCTCAACCCGTTATATCTACTATATGCAAAAAGAATATCTCCGTTTTTAGCGCGAAGAAAAGCCCCTTCACTATTTCGCGGATTTCCAGCTGATGGGAGAATTTCATGTACAAGACGTTTATTATTCATAAAAACACCCTACCTAGTTTAATCAATGCAATTTAATTATATCATATAAAATCAGAAAGTCAATATATTATATAAAGTAGGGAAACTATATATATCTATAATTATACAAAATCAAAATTTTGTATAATTAAGGGAACTAAAAATAGAAAAACAAGCTTTTTTCTCTATATTCTTTATTATTTATGTTGTTTTCTTAATTCATTTTTTATACTGTTATATAATATAAATTTAATTAATACATTGAATGAATAAAATTAAATAAAATGCTTGAAATACAAAGCCGGATATATTATAATATAAATAAAAATGATAGGGAATTCACTTTTTATTTTTTAAATACCTTAGTCTTGTCGCTTCTCCGCCCCGAAGATGACGTTCGGATTTATTTATATCCAATATTTCTTTTACATTTGTATATAAAATCGGATTAATGTATTTTAATTTCACGGATACGTCCTTATGTACCGTACTTTTACTGATACCGAAATATACCGCTGTGTTTCTCACGGTTGCTCTGTTTTCAATTACGTATTCTGCAAGTACTTCACACCTTTCCCTGCCGCATAAATTATTCATATTTTATCTCCCAAAATAATTCAAATAACTCTATTTGAATATATGAAAGGCATTCCTACATAATGATTAAAGAAGATATAAAATTTCAAAATTCAACAGTTTTTGAAGGCATGACCTCAATTCGCTCAATTATCAAAGGAAACGAGTTGCGCGTCAATGACAGAAAAATTGAAAGAATATTATTCGACAAAGAAAAATATCAAAAAAATGCAAAAAACATAGCATATCTCAAAGCAGTTTCCAAAAATCATTCATTTGACGTGCTTGAAAGCAACGAAAACGAAATAAACGAAATCACACTTGGATCATCGCATGGAGGAATAATCGCAATCGCAAAGGGAAGAACTATTCCCTGCCTTGATTTAAACTCATATATCAAACCTAACGGATTTTATTGCTTAATAGAAGGCATTGAAGATCCGTACAACTTTGGATATTCCCTACGTTCTCTCTACGCCTGCGGATGTGACGGCATTATTTTACCTGAGCGCAACTGGATGAGCGCAGCAGGAGTTGTCGCCCGAAGCTCAGCGGGCGCATCAGAGCTATTCCCTGTTTTTACGTCAGATACAGAACGCGCTGTAGATATTTTTCACTCGTTAAATTATTCAGTCATTTGCGCCGACGAACGAACTGATAATATTTTGGGAGAATGTGAAATTAAATTACCGCTTCTGCTGATAGTCGGTGGTGAAAAAAGAGGAATATCAAAAAATCTTCTTAACAAAACAGATATGTCAATAAAAATAAACTATGCAAGAGAATTTAAAGCATCACTGTCAGCCGCATCTGCAACAACTATGTTTGCATATGAAATAATGCGGCAAAACAAAAAACTGCCCTGATTTATGGGCAGTTTTTTTATAATATATATTATTTATTTCCGCATCCGCAACTTCCGCCACTTTGATTTTGTTCAACGCAAGCGCTCACCGTCGTTTTAAAACGATTTATCGGAAAAGGCATCGTGTTGAAAAGCGAGCAGGGGTTATCATCGCTTGATGCAGACGTACATTCTTTATCCGGAACACTGTAATCGGTTGCCTGAACAAGAAGCTGCGCTTCACGTTCTATTCTGATTACGGAAAAGATTCCGAAAGATATATAAAGATGTGGAGAGTTGCTATTTGAATTTGATACAAGCTCACCGTCTATACATCCACAGATAGATTCCGGTATTTCGCAGCACTCGCTACAACAGGAGTTGCATGAACACGAGCAATCCATAACTTTTGTAGAAAGTACGATAGGTTCTACCGTCTCAACTACGGCAATAGGGTCGTTTGTGCAAGAGTTGTTGGTGTTTACGACACCGCAATATTCCGTTGCAGGCGATGAAGAATAACTTACTACACTTCCCTCGCCGCCGTAAAGAATTACGTCCTTTTCAAGCACTGCTATACCACAGAAAGACTGGCTTTTGCCCATGCAAAGACACGCTTCACACTCAACCTTTACGTAATATCGAACGGTAACTCTGTAAAAACCGCGATTAAAGGGCACGGCATCAACCCCTACGTATGCGCCAATAAGCTTTGCACATCTCGTTCTGATGTTGCTGGCGTTTGCAACGACTTCTTCGCCGAAAGAGGTGAGAAATATTCTTACGTCTTCAAAGCAATCTCTATCTCTGCAACAGTCAAGGACTCTGTTGGTGCTGATACAGACAGTCCCCATATTATCACACCCAAGACCGCATCTTGAATTTCTGTTATCTTGCATTATTATATGACCATTCCTTGTGCAATTTAGGTATAGACATAAGTCTATCCTTGATAACAGTTTATGTTAAAACGCGCTTTAGGTTAATATTCAAAATTTCTTTTTTAAAAAGTTAAGGGCAACTCGGTTCTAAATCCAAGCCACCCTTAAACTTATTATTATTCAAAGGAATTAAGCATATGCCTTAATTCCTGCGGGACACTCCTCAACTGCAATAGATGCAGTAATAACGATGTTAACTTCTTTTGAGATAAGATTAAGCTTTCCAAGCATTTCTTCAAAGCCAACAACGTCGTTTCCGCAAATCTTCAAGCCGGAATCTACGAACACATCTGTAATATCATTGTTCGAGGCGAGAATGCCCGCAATAAATCCGTAAAGAGACGTAGCGTCTGTAATTTTATATGCATCTGTATCAACCAGTCTTGCTTTATATGTAATATCGTGTGTAAGCTTATCACCCTTTTCGATACACACTACGGAGCCTTTAGAAGCGGATGTAGCGTTATTTGCAAGTTCTATAAGAGTCTTTGTCTTTCCCGAACCCTTAGCGCCAATAAATAATTTAATCATGTTGAAGTCCTCCTGTGTTTAAAAATACACTTCGGTCCGTTTTATCGAACCTTTCTGTATATATTTTACACTAAACTAAGTTAAAAATCAATAGCTTTTTGCGCATTTTGCAAAACTTTTTTAAAAAATCAAGCTTTTTTTATTTGTTTATCAAGCTTTTCTTTCAAATCCTCGTAACCGGGTTTACCAAGAAGCGCAAACATGTTCTTTTTATACTCTTCAACGCCGGGCTGATTGAAGGGGTTTACTCCAAGCATATATCCCGATACCGCGCATGCCAGCTCGAAGAAATATACGAGATATCCAAACGTATAAGCACTTCTGTCATCAAGCTCGATAAGTATATTCGGAACTCCGCCGTCATTGTGAGCTATAAGAGTTGCAAGCATTGCAGTTTTGTTTACGTAGTCAAGCTCTTTTCCCGATATGAAATTAAGTCCGTCAACGTTACTTTCATCATCGGGGATTTCAAATTTTGCACCGGAATCCTTTACGTTAATTACCGTTTCAAAAAGATTCCGCTGACCGTCTTGAATATACTGACCGAGAGAATGAAGATCTGTTGAAAAGATAACCGACGCAGGAAAAATTCCCTTCTGATCTTTTCCTTCGCTTTCTCCGTAAAGCTGCTTCCACCACTCGCTCAGCATAAGCATATAGGGCTCGTATCCTACGAGAATTTCGATGTTTTTTCCCTTTCTTAGCAAAGCGTTTCTGTAAATCGCATACTTAAGAGCCTCATTTTCCCCGACGTTATCCGAAGAAAATCTTTCCTTCGCTTCATTTGCGCCAAGCATCATGCCATCAATATCAATTCCGGCAACGGCAATGGGCAAAAGTCCAACAGCGGTCAGAACCGAATATCTTCCGCCGACGTTATCGGGAACAACAAAGGTTTCGTATCCCGCCGCATCGGAAAACTGCTTAAGAGTACCTTTTGATTTATCGGTGGTTACAAAAATTCTCTCCTTCGCGCCCTCTTCACCGTATTTTTCAATCAAAATCGACTTAAAAACGCGGAAAGCAATTGCGGGCTCTGTCGTAGTGCCGGATTTCGAAATTACGTTGATTGAAATTTCCCTGCCCTCGCATATTGAAATAAGCTCACAAAGCGCGGTCGTTGAAATATTATTACCTGCAAAATATATATCGGGTGTGTCCTTTTTAAGACCGTTATATAACGGACTCTTAACAAATTCGATGGCAGCTCTTGCTCCAAGATATGAGCCTCCAATGCCAATCACAATAAGAATATCCGAATTCTTCTGAATTTTATTTGCAGCAGCTTTTATGCGTGCAAATTCATCTTTATCATAGTTGATTGGAAGATTATACCAACCAAGGAAATCAGAACCGGCACCGCCCCCTTCTTTCACAAGATTCAATGCCGACTTGGCTTGCAATTCAAGATTTTCAACCTCCGATGAAGAAACAAATCGTTTAAGAAATTTATCGTTAATTTGTAATTTCATAAATTTTCCTTTCTTTTTAATTTCTATATATAGTATACTACATAAAATTTATTTTTACAATACTTATCCCACGAAAATACATTTAATAATTTTTAACAGCATATCCAAATATGTTATTTTCGGAATATCCTCGGCAACAAATATATCCGACGTTCCAAGTAAGGTTTCTCCAAGCTTATAGTTGATTTTGCCAACTTTATCATTTTTAAACATTGGAGCTGTAATTTTGTCGGGTATTTCAAACACAAGTTCTACGTCCTTTAATTTACTCTTCGGTATTATACAAGAAAATTCGCCCGAATAAACCGTTGTAAAATTTTTTATTCCTTTATTAATGGGAATATTTTCAAGCGCCTGTTCCCCATTATGATAAACCGCGTAATTTGAAAAACCGAAATCGAGCATAGATCGTGCCTCGGCGTTTCTGATATCACGGGTTTCAGCTCCCATAATAACGGCTATAAGCTGCATTCCGTCGCGCTCTGCAGTTGCACTGATACAAAATCCCGCTTTATCCGTCGACCCCGTTTTAAGTCCGTTACATCCGTCGTAATACCTGACCAGTCTATTTGTATTCGTAAGTGTAAATTCACCGTTTCTGATCGTATCCTGCCATAGAGAACTGTACTTTTTGATTAAATCGTATTTGATTAATTCGCGCGACATGATAGCAATATCAAAAGCGCTGCTGTAATGATTTGTCGCAGTATCGTCAAGACCGGTTACGTTTTCAAAATTTGTATTTTTCATACCTAATTCTTTTGCTTTGCTATTCATCATTTGTACAAACAGCTTTTCACTTCCTCCAATGCGCTCGGCAAGAGCTACTGCTGCATCGTTTGCACTTGCAATAACGGTACACTTAATAAGCTCCTCGACCAACATTTCCTCTCCCTCTTCAAGAAAGACCTGACTTCCTCCCATTGAAGCGGCAAAATCGCTGACAACAATTTTATCCGACGTCGAAATTTTACCGTCTTCAATAGCTTCCATAACAAGAATAAGTGTCATAATTTTAGTTACGGATGCTAAGGGTGCTTTGTCGTCTTGATTTTGGCTTAGCAGTACTGCTCCCGTATCAGCCTCCATTAGAACGGCGGAATTTGCGTTTACTTCGAGCACATTATCGGTCTTAACTACAGTTTCTGCCACGTATTTTGTGTCGGAAACAGCCAAAACATTTAATGTAGCTAATGCAAAAATTGAACACACAATAATTAAACCAAGAATCCTTTTCATATTAACCCCCACTTATGTTATAATAAAATATATTAAAAATACGTGTTGTATATGTTATAATATTAATTTTTAATTAACTTTACGTTTTTATCTTGTTTTTAATTATAAATTATGATATTATATAATAGATAACTAAAAAGGAGAGGTCGCTCTTTGAAGGATAATAGCACTAAAAAGCGCTTTAAGCTTTTTGATTTACAAAAAGAAGGAAAAGGTATTAGCAAAAACACCAAAGATACCGAACCGGGACTGAAGAGGTTTTTCATCTCATATAAGGATAATTTCGGAAAACTTGTGTCCACTAATATATTTTTTATTCTTGGAAACTTTCCCGTTATATTTTTAATTGCCGCATTGGCAGGAGTTACGCAGAATGAAATTTTTTTGCCACTCTCTGACCTTTTTCAAAATCTGAACGGAATATTTGCTCAACAGGATTCAATGTCTCCATACAAGCTCACGATATATGCAATTGAAGGACTTCAGATGAGTTCGTATGCACCAACACCTCTTACATACGTTTTCTACGGAATAGGCGCATTGACACTTGTTACTTTCGGTTTTGTAAACGTCGGGACTGCTTATATCGTCAGAAATATTGCATCGGGCGAGCCTGTTTTCGTCTGGCACGATTTTTGGTATGCTATCAAGCGCAACAAAAAACAGGCACTTATTTTCGGTATAATCGATGCCGCAATTTCAGCACTTCTTATATATAACATTTATACGCTCCTTACATCAACCTCGAATTTCTTCTTTTCGATAATGTTTTGGAGCTCGGTGATCATCTTTATCGTTTATTTCTTTATGAGATATTATATATACGTGCAGATGGTTACCTTTAAGCTATCGTTATTTAAGATAATCAAAAATTCTCTTATTTTTTCATTGATAGGATTCAAGAGAAATATAATGGCTCTTATCGGCATTATACTATTGATATTTATCGAGGTTTTACTTCTTTTCGGCACGGGCGGAATTCTTGTGCCACTTGCGGTGGCGGCACCTCTTGCAATTATGTTCTCAACCTTCTCGTATATGAAGGTGTATGCATCATATTTTAAGATTAAGGAAATTATGATAGATCCTTATATTGAGGAGTATCCGGAGCTTAAGAATAGATACGGTGATGACGACGAGATAATAATGCGTGATGACGTTACCGAAAAAGAACGTCTTGAAGAAATCAAACGAAGAAATGGAATAGAATAAAATAAAAAAAGAACACAACAAAGAATTGGGAATCGTTTATAAATTCTCCCGTTCAAATTGTGTTCTTTTTATTTTATAACACCAGCTCGTCAAGAGTACCGAAAGAATATCCCGCCTCGCTCCACTCAAGGATAAGCTGCTTGAAAATTTCGGCATTTGTTCTTGAGGTTGGGTGAAAAAGCATAACTGCACCGTTGTGAGTATTATCAAGTATCTTTCTTAAAGCCTTATCTTTATCAGGCTGACGGTTATTATCCCAATCGTCGTACGCAAAACTCCAAAAGATAGTTTTGTATCCCAGCGCTTGAATACACTTTAATGCCTTCTCACTATACTTTCCCTCCGGAAATCTAAAATACTTAGCTATTTTTTGTCCTGTTTTTTCTTCAAAAAGATTTTCAAGCTCGGTTATATTTTTTTGAATTTCTTCATTACTCATATTACATATATTTTTATGATTTTTTGTATGATTACAGACAAGATGTCCTTCGTCAAGCATTCTTGTAACCAAATCCGTATTTTTCAATATTATATTATCAAGGACAAAAAACGCGGCAGGTATTTTTTCTTCACAAAGTATATCAAGTATTTTTTCGGTATTTCCATTTTCGTATCCCAAATCAAAGGTAAGATATATAACCTTTCGAGAATCATCATCCGTGACCTTTTTATCAATATAATATCCATCGTAATTATATATTATATTCTGCTCGGGCTGAATTTGCGGTCTTTTATTTCCGTTTCTCTTTATATACCACGAATAATTTTTGTCATATGCGCTTGCAGTGTTTGAAATAACCGAAAAAATAGCAATAAAAATCATACATAAACTTATTAATTTTTTCAATTTATCTTTTCACTTTCGTATTTTTATATATATTTTTGCAAAAAAAACGTATCATAAACTGAAAAATTAAAGAAAAAAATAAAGGATGTACCAATTGCACATCCTTTATGAAAATTACTTAAACTTACGCTTTCTAGCTGCTTCAGCCTTCTTCTTACGCTTTACGCTGGGCTTCTCGTAACACTCTCTCTTGCGAAGCTCGGTCAAAACACCGGACTTAACGCACTGCCTTTTAAAACGACGAAGTGCGCTATCAAGAGTTTCATTTTCTTTTACTCTGATTTCTGCCATTTTCTATTTTCCCTCCCTCCGCTATGCAAAGAGAATAAATCTCAATATATTTTTTTACTCAATTATTATATACTATATTTTTACCTTTGTCAAGATATTTTTTATAATTTTTCTATATTTTTCTTGTTTTGGAAAATTTTATCAACCATTAAGCTTTTTAGCTGCGGTAAGCGTATTCTTAAGCAACATAGTTATTGTCATCGGTCCAACTCCTCCGGGAACAGGAGTTATCATTGATGAAATTTCACTGACCTCATCAAACTTAACGTCACCGCAAAGCTTGCCGTCATCAAGTCTGTTAATTCCTACGTCAATCACGACAGCTCCGGGCTTAACCATATCTGCCGTAACAAAATTAGCCTTACCTATAGCAACGACTAATATATCTGCGCGCTTTGCGACCTCGGCAAGCTCTTTTGTTCTTGAGTGACATACGGTAACAGTACCGTTTTCGGCAAGAAGAAGTAAGGCCATAGGCTTTCCAACGATGTTACTCCTTCCTATAACGACGCATTCTTTTCCGGAAATTTCAACGTTATAATAATGAAGAAGCTCCATTATTCCAGCAGGAGTGCAAGGAATAAAATCATATTTTCCGCCGACGATTTTTCCTACGTTAGCAGGATGGAAAGCGTCAACATCCTTTTCGGGAGAAATTCTGTTAATTATCTTCTCCTCGCTGATGTGCTTCGGCAAAGGAAGCTGAACGAGAATTCCGTGAACCTTTTTATCCATGTTTAACTCATCGATTTTTGAAAGAAGCTCTTCTTCGGTCGTTTCCTCGGGCATCGTTATTTTGTATGAGTTTATACCTACCTCAAGGCATGCCTTATGCTTATTTCTTACGTATACAGCAGATGCGGGATTATTTCCTACAAGAATTACGGCAAGACCGGGAGTTATTCCGCTCTCGTTTATATAATCCCTAATTTCATTTTGAAGATTTTTTCTGACCTCACCAGATACCAATTTGCCATTAATTATTTCTGCCACAATTTATTCCTCTTTATTTTTTAATTTTGTGATAATATAGTTCCTTGCTTGGTTTTCGAATTGCAAAATATACGAGAGCCGACGCGCATACTGTAAATATAAAGACGGCAAGAACCTGCGAGATTCTGAACTCAATTCCAAATATACTTCCGTAAAGGCTGTCCGCCCGAAGTCCTTCAATAAAGGCTCTGCCTAAGCCGTACCATGCAAAAATAAACAAGAAAACCTGTCCGTCGTATTGACGTTTTTTAAAAAAGAAATGAGCTATCAAAAAGCCGGATGCGTTCCAAAGCGATTCATACAGAAACGTAGGATGGACGTATACCGTCTGATATGACGTCAAAGCGTTGTTAAGTCCCATTCTGCAAAATATATCGGTCTCCGCACCAAACGCCTCACCGTTGGCAAAATTACCCCATCTTCCGATCCCCTGCGCCAAAAGAATACCGGGAGTACAGCAATCGGCAAAGGTCAAAAACGGAATCTTTTTAACCTTCGATATAACGAAAACAGAAACCGCGCCCGCAAGAATTCCGCCGTAAATCGCTAAGCCACCGCTTCGGATATTAAACACTTCCTTAAGGTTGTGAAAGTTTTCGATTTCCGCAAATACGTAGTAAAGTCTTGCTCCGATTACACCTATCGGAACGGTGATCAAAACATAGTCTATTACGACATCAAAAATGATTCCGACCTGCTTTGCAAGATGGACAATATGAAATACTGCAAAAATCATTCCAAGCGTTATTATAACCGCATACCAAGCTATCTCTAAATTTCCTAAAGAGAAAGCAGCACTTTCAATTTCAAATTCCCCGATACCAAAACCGGGAAAGGATATTCTGGATGTTCTCAACATATCTCCGTTCGCCTTTTCCTTATTTAATTGAGTATGTTCTGTTAAGCACGTCTGAAATAGTTATATTCCCAAGCTTCCTTGCAACGTCAAGACTTATAGTATCAAAAATATGATGATATATACAGGCAGTTTTCTCTTGATTCAACGAACATGATTCGGTTCTCTCAAGGCATCTTACCATAACTATCGGTCCGTCGATCTCCTCAATTACACGCTTTAAACTAATCTTTTCCGGCGCAACACGTAAACAGTAACCGCCTCTTATTCCCTTATACGAACTAACAAGCTCGCCTTTAACGAGCTTATGAAGTATTTTGAGTGTAAACTGCAAGGTTACAGAGGTTTCCTCCGAGAGTGTTTTGGCATCAACAACTCCGTCATGCCTTGCAAGCGCGCTTATTATCCTTAGTGCATAATCGGATTCAAGGGTTATTCTCATAAAAAATTTACCGCCGAGATTTATTTTAGCAATGGGATTGCCCCGCAAAGCAAGGAAATCCCATAGATAATTTATTATTTGTTGTAGTTATCAAGCAGTCCGTGAATCTTTTTGGACTGATCAAGAAGATTACTGATGGTACGGTCGTGGTTAAGAGTGTCGATTATGTATGCAACGTATTTGCAAAGATTAACCTCCTCATACCATTCCCTTGCAAGAAGCTCAGGAGTTCTGTAAACAAGGTTAGTTGTAAATATTTTTGTAAATATGCCCTCTTCGTAAGCCTTGTCCATATTTTCGAGTCCGTTACAGAACAGTCCGAAGGTGGCAAATACAAATATTCTCTTTGCGCCCTTTGACTTAAGCTGCTGAGCAACGTCTATAACCGAATCGCCCGAAGAAATCATGTCATCAATAATAATAACGTCCTTATCCTTAACGTCGCGTCCGAGATATTCGTGAGCAACTATAGGATTCTTACCGTTAATGATAACCGAATAATCACGACGTTTGTAGAACATACCGAGATCGATACCCATAACGGAGGAATAGTACATACATTTGCTCATTCCGCCCTCGTCAGGAGAAATAATCATTGTATTTTCAGGGTCAATTTTTATATCGGGATATACACGTAAAAGCGCTTTTATCATCTGATAAGAGGTTCTTACGTTTTCAAATCCGTGAAGAGGAATAGCATTCTGAACTCTGGGATCGTGAGCATCAAAGGTAATAAGGTTTGTGATACCCATATTTACAAGCTCCTGAAGCATCAAAGCGCAGTCAAGAGATTCTCTGCCGGAACGCTTATGCTGTCTGCCTTCATAAAGCATAGGCATTATAACGTTGATTCTGCGCGCCTTTCCTCCAATTGCGCCTATTACACGCTTTACATCCTGAAAATGATCGTCAGGGCTCATCGGAACCGTCTTTCCGTACATATTATAAGTAACACCGTGGTTAAATACGTCGCAAACGATATATACGTCGTTACCTCTCAAAGAATTACGAACCGTACCCTTTGCCTCACCGCTGCCAAATCTGGGGCACGGTGCATCAACAAGATAAGTTCCCTCGTTGTCATGGCGGCGCCACTCCTGAAGATACGAATCAATCTGTCTTGTAAAATCCTCGCATCCGCGCATTCCGATAACGCTCAATTCGCCGTATAAAGAATCCTTCATATAAAACTCCCTAAAAGTATTTTATTTTACATTCATTATTATATAATAATTTCTTAATAAAGTCAAGAGTAAAAACGACAAAAAAGGTCATGTTTAATTTAAAATAAACCAACAGGAGAACTATTATGCCTTTTGATAAAACGGGAACTCTGATTATTAATGCTTCCTCGGCGGGCGGCTCGCTTCCTACCACCGGAACGGTTATAAGAATTCTGGGGGGGACGGAAGAAAACCGAGATATACAGTATTCCGTAATAACCGATATCGACGGAGTCAGCGAAAGAATAGCTTTACCTACTCCGTCGCGCACACTTTCTATGTCCCCGGGCACTGCCGAACCTTCCTACGCTCTTTATAATATTGAAGTTTCTGCTCCGGGTTTTTATACCAAAAGAATATTTAACGTTGCTGTTTTTGATGGGGTGGAAACCGTACAGCCTGTAAATATGATTCCAATACCAATACATGAAAACGGAGTTACCTACCCCAGAGGAAATCTTAACACATTCGTGCAAGAAAATCAATTTTTGGAGTAAGTTATGATTGATTATCCGATAATACCCGAACAAATAGTCGTTCACCTCGGAGCACCTTCATCCAATGCGCAAAACGTCACCGTAGGCTTTGCCGACTACATAAAGAACGTAGCTTCAAGTGAAATTTATCCAACCTGGCCAACCGAAGCAATAAAAGCAAACGTTTTGGCGCAAATTTCGGTTGCCTTGAACAGAGTTTATACCGAATTTTACAGAGCTGCGGGAAGAGATTTTGATATAACGTCTTCTCCCGCATATGACCAAACCTTTATATATCAAAGAAATATTTTTGCAAATATATCAGAGATTGTAGACGAAATATTTAACAGCTATATAAGACGAGAGGGCTTTATTGAACCGCTTTTCGCTACCTTTTGCGACGGAGTTGAAGTAAATTGCAACGGACTTTCTCAATGGGGCTCAGTAACGCTTGCGGAACAAGGACTCAACGCCTTTGAAATTCTCCAAAACTACTACGGTAATAATATTGAAATCATAGATAACGTCGACGTTGATAACGTAGAAAGCGCAGCTCCGCAAGTTCCGCTGGAAGAAGGCGACTCGGGAAGAGACATTGAATTTATTCAAACAAGGTTAAACCGCATTTCCGGCAATTTCCCCGGAATTCCGAAAATTTATCCGACGGATGGATTTTTTGACACAAGCACAACCGACGCTGTAAGAAAATTTCAAGAGGTATTCAATCTGACTCCCGACGGAATTGTTGGAAGAAGCACATGGTACAGAATACAAAACGTTTATAATGCTGTAAAAAGATTGCAAACGGTTAATTCCGAGGGATTAAGAATCGAAGAGCTTTCTACTCAATACACTGACACGCTGTCTGAAGGAGATGCATCTGGAGGAGTAATTACCTTACAATACTATCTCGATTATATTTCAACATTCGTACCGACGGTGCGCAGTGTTTCGGTTGACGGTGCTTTCGGTCCGGCAACAAAAGATTCGGTTTTATCCTTTCAAAAAACATATAACATGACTCAAACCGGTATCGTTGACAGAGCCGTTTGGGACAGAATTCAAAACACATATTACAGTCTGGTCGCTTCAGTGCCGTTTGAATATTCCGTCGGGGTTCTTCTTCCCTTTCCCGGCCGTGTTTTAAGACCCGGTCTTGAGGGCGATGACGTGAGAGTCCTGCAGGAATATCTTAATTTTATAGCGAGAACATACACCTCAATACCGACCGTTACGGCTGACGGTGCTTTTGGTGAACAAACAGCTTTGGCACTTGAAGAATTCAAACGGCTTTTTGATATTCCCGGCAATCCGGAACGGGTTTCGGTTCAGACGTGGAATGCAATAATGAACGTATATGACGATTTATATAACGGCGCAATAGCAAGAGAGGGACAGTATCCCGGATATCAAATAGGAGAAAATAACAATGTATAAACTTCTTGACACAGCGGCGGCGATAAGAGAGGTGCAGAAATTTTTACACGTAATTTCAGACAGAGTTAATCCTGCAATACCGAGAGTGGCGATAGACGGAATCTACGGACGGAAAACCGCCGAATCGGTTAATGTATTTCAGCAAACGTACGGACTTGAAGCAAACGGAATAGTCGACAGAACCACTTTTGATTTGCTATTTCTGTTATTTGACGATGCGCGAAAAAAAAGAAACACAAAGAATTATATAATAACCGAAGATGGATTTCCGTTGAAATTCGGAAGTCAAGGCAAGGACGTAATAAGCCTTCATTTATACATTTCTGAGCTTGGAGGGGTTTACGATGGCTTAGACAACGTGGGACGCGGCTCATTTTATAATGAAAATACAGTAAAAGCCGTAACTGATCTGCAAAAAATTTTCGTGCTTGAACCGACGGGAGAAACCGACGCCTTTTTATTTCAAAGAATTCTGACAGAAATAGACGCAATTCGGCGGCTTGAAGAAATATACGAATAATTATTTCGGATTCTGCGTTAAGCGCTATAACTTTAGGGTATAATTTTCAAAAACAAACGGAGCAGAAATAAATGAGCAACAGATTTACCGAAAAAGCCGAAAAGGCTCTTAACAACGCTGCTAAAATCGCAGAATCTTTAGGACACACCTATATCGGAAGCGAACATATTCTTATTTCCCTTTTAAAAGATAAATCAACAACCGCAACATCGGTTTTGGCTAAAAATAATGTCACGTACGAAAAAATACTCGATACGGTTAAAAAAATTTCGGGCACCGGATCAAAAAGTCTGCTCACGCCAAACGACATGACGCCTCGTTGCCGTAAAATCGTCGAAAACTCATACCGTATTTCAGTAAGATACGGAGCATTTAAAATCGGCACCGAACATATTCTGCTTTCGATTCTTGAAGAAAAAGACTGTGTCGGAATGCGCGTGCTTGCTTTTTCCGGCGCGGATATAACATACATCACCGATGAGCTGCTGACAGTTTTGCGAACTGCCGAAAAAAGCTTTGAATCACCGAAAATAAAAAAAGAATCAAGCAACAGCAATCTTAATCAATACGGCAAAAATCTTACCGAGCTTGCAAAAAACAATCTTCTTGATCCTTTGATAGGCAGAGAGCGTGAAATAGACAGAATGATAAGAATACTGTGCCGAAAAACAAAAAACAACCCCTGCCTAATCGGTGAGGCGGGAGTTGGAAAAACTGCTATAGTAGAGGGTCTTGCCGAAAAAATAACACGAGGAGACGTTCCCGCGCAATTAAAAGGAAAATCAATTATCTCGGTCGATTTGACTTCAATGGTGGCAGGCGCAAAGTACAGAGGCGATTTTGAAGAACGAATTAAAGGTATGCTCAGCGAAGCGTCAAAAAACAAATCAATAATACTTTTTATAGACGAAATACACACGATAGTCGGCGCAGGATCTGCCGAGGGGGCAATCGATGCGGCAAATATTCTTAAGCCTCAGCTTTCAAGATCGGAAATCCAGCTTATAGGTGCAACAACATTTTCGGAATATCATAAGTACATTGAGAAGGATGCCGCTCTTGAACGAAGATTTCAAGCTCTGACGATAAACGAACCGACAGTTGCGCAAACGATTAACATACTCAAGGGTCTGCGTCCACGATATGAAGAACATCACTCTGTAAAAATAACCGACGAAGCAATATCTTCCGCTGTTAATCTGTCTGAACGGTATATACAGGACAGATATTTTCCTGATAAAGCCATAGACATAATTGACGAGGCTTGTGCGAAAGCAAATATGACCAACGATTCCAAAAAGTGTGAAACGAGAATTATCGAAGAAAAAATACGGCAGACGGAAGAGATGAAAACTTTGGCTGTAAAAAAGCAGGATTATTCTTTAGCGCTCAAGCTTCGCGAAGAGGAACTGGAATACCGAAAAATACTTGAGGATATTCCTGTACAGGAATATAAAACAAAAGCAAAAACGGTAACCTCAAATGATATAGAAGAAATTATTAATGAAATAACGGGAATACCTATTTCGGGGCTTGCATCATCCGGTCCGGATTCAAAGACACTCTCAGCAAAGTTAAAAGAAAAAATATTCGGTCAGGACGAGGCAATAGATTCACTTGTCGCGTCGGTTATGAGAAGCGAAACCGGAATAAATAATCCCGATAAACCAAAAGGTATTTTCTTGTTTATCGGCACAAGCGGTGTTGGAAAAACAGAGCTTGCAAAAGCACTTTCGGAAGAATTATTTAAAGACAAAAAATCACTTATAAGATTCGATATGTCTGAGTTCTCCGAGAAAAACTCGGTTACAATGCTTATCGGTTCTCCGCCCGGCTACGTCGGTTATGAAGAAGGCGGTGCTCTGACGGAAAAAATCAGAAAGCATCCTTACTCCGTCGTTTTATTCGATGAAATAGAAAAAGCCGATAAAGAAGTTTTAAATTTATTTTTACAGATAATGGACGACGGTGTTTTGACCGATTCATGCGGCAGATGCGTAAGCTTTAAAAATTCTTATATAATTATGACCTCAAACGCAATTAATACGGCAAAGTCGGAAAGCTCACTCGGCTTTTTAAAAGATGATAATGCTCTTTTGCAAACAGAAAAATTGTTTGAATATTTTAGCCCTGAATTTATAAACAGAATTGACAACATAATATATTTCAAACCCTTAAGTCAAGATTCAATGATATTAATAGTGACAAAAGCAATGGCTCAGCTGGAAAAAAGACTTAGAATATTAGGTATTGAGCTTGAATATGACGCAAACGTTTGTGAATATTTAGCTAAACAATCAATCGATAAAAGACTCGGGGCAAGAACAGCGTTAAGAAGCGTTACGAGCAAAATTGAAAACAAAATTTCAGCATTAATGCTCGAAGGTGAGCTTAATAATGTAGTTTTTGAAATTAAAAATGACGAGCTTAAATATATACCTCAATATGCTGATTCTGAGGTTGAAAATCAAAAATAAAAAAATCCCTCAGGTAGAACTGAGGGATTTTTATTCTGGGGTGAAATATGGGATTCGAACCCACGACCTCCAGGGCCAC
>SVRU01000124.1 GCA_015064665.1 Oscillospiraceae bacterium | reverse complement strand
CCCTTTAATAGTAAGCACAAATTTGAGGAAATCAAGGTTGAAAACCTATGGTTTTCCTCGTTTTTATTAATGTTTTTTATTCTACCGTCGTTTCCTCGCTCAGCGTACGCTTGTACGCTTCTCGCTTATCAGCCGACGCTTTCTGCTCTAAATCCGTTCGCCCCAAGGTTCTGATCTCATTAAGAATTCGCAAATCGTGTAATTACAACCGTGCTTTACCAATTTATCATTGATATGCCTGAATTCTTAATGAGACAGACCCTTCTTTTTGCCTCGCGTCAGGTCGTAGCTGATGTCGAGAAGCCAGGATAAGATATCGGAGGTGCATTCGGAAAGCACAGCCGTCAGCCAATGCAGCTTATTCATATGATATGCGCGGTAGATGCCGGGCTCTTTGCCGACGAGGGATTCAATAATCTCCGGCGCACATTTTAAATTGACAACCGAAGTTTGCATTTTCTCACACTTGCCGAGCTTCTGCGCGTTGATATTCATCGCAAGTGCAAACCATTTCCCCGTACCCGTGTGACGAAAAACGCCCGTTTCAAGATCATCCTCAAATGGATAATCCGCGCGCACGCCGTACCTGTCAAGGATCATTATTTCAAGCTCCTCGCGAGTCATAATGCTTCCCCCCTTTTTATTACTTTATCTTTAAGAATGAGATAAAAAAACCGTTTTCCTTCCCCCCTTGCCCTATGCAAGCAAGCTTTTAGCTATTATACCACATCCCGGGGAGCTTGTCAACGGAGCTATCCTCCGCGGCTTCGTTTTAAAGCGGAAAATGACGTGCTTTTAAAAAAACTGCTCCTTGAATTTTCCTTCGGCTTGTGGTATAATATTTTCAGATAGAAAAAATATAATACTATAAAAACGGAGAAAACAAAAATGTTAAATGCAGGTGATCGCGCGCCAAACTTTACACTTAAGGATAAAAACGGAAATGACGTAAGTCTTTTGGACTTTGTCGGCAAAAGGGTGGTGCTTTATTTCTATCCCAAGGACAATACCCCGGGATGCACAAGGCAGGCGTGTGCCTTTGCGGGAGCTTACGAGGAATTCCGAAAAAGGGGCGTTGAAGTTATCGGAATCAGCCGTGACGGTATCGCCTCACACCTTAAGTTTGCGGAAAAATATAATCTTCCCTTCGTGCTGCTTTCCGACCCCGAGCTTGAAGCCATTGGGGCATACGGCGTGTGGGGGGAGAAGAAGCTGTACGGAAAGCTCAGCTTCGGTGTCGTTCGCACCACATTCATCATTGATGAAAACGGAATTATAGAAAAGGTAATGCCCAAGGTCAAGCCGGACACGAATGCCGCGGAAATATTAGAATTTCTGTAATCAAGTTAAAAACAAGCTCACGGAGATTTATTATGAAAAAAATAAAAAGACTTTTGCCGTTTATTCTTTCGCTGATGCTTCTGTCATCCTGCGGAACTGCGGGCGGCTCTGTAAACAGCTACCGTCAGATAAGCATGGACGAAGCAGTAAGCCTTATGAAATCTGAAGAGAATTATATAATTCTCGACGTTCGCAGACCCGACGAATATGCCGAGGGGCATATCCCGGGAGCGATAAACGTTCCAAACGAGGAAATAGGCGCTGCCGAGATCACCGAGCTTCCCGACAAGTCGCAGCTGATACTCGTATACTGCCGAAGCGGCAGACGAAGCAAGGAAGCCGCAGAAAAGCTCGTAAAGCTTGGATACACGAACGTCGTTGAGTTTGGCGGTATCCTCGATTGGAAGGGCGAGATTGAGAAGTAAAAAATGATTACTAAAATTAAAACATCACTATCAAATATCAACTACAAACTCTTTCTCGCGCTTCTTGTCCTCGGACTTGCACCGACAATATACACAACTGTCCGTGTATTCTTCCTCGGTCAATTACCGGGAGAGTGGTCGTTTTCAATCGCAGGTCAGCTCTCGTGGGTGAACTTGCTGTACGAAATACTCAGCGAAGCCATTATACTTCCGCTCTTCTACTTTGTTGGAAAAGTTAAAGATGATAAAAAGGATTTCGCAAACCGAGTAAGAACCGGAATGCTTATTTCTCTTGGAGTGTATGCTGTACTTTCCGCTGTTGTGCTTATCTTCGCTGAGCCTATGCTAAAGCTGATGGCAACAGACACAAGCATTATTGAAGCTTCTGCGTCCTACATACGTATAGAAAGCATTGCAAACATCTTCTCTATACTTACTCAATTCGCTCTCGTTGCGCTTGTAACGGTTAATAAGAGCAAATATCTATACGCACTTACAGGTGCTCGTCTTGTACTGTGCCTTGTATCCGATACGTTTCTCGTTTCCACTCTACCCGTATCGGCAAATCTTGGTGTAAACGGTATAGGTTATTCAAACATCATTGTAAACGCGATTCTGCTTATCGTATCGCTCGTGCTTCTTGCTAAAGAAAAAATCAAAGTATTCGATAAAGAAAAGCTTGATTTCGGTTGGGCAAAGGAATTCTTTAAGATCGGTGGTGTCTCCGGATTTGAATCACTCGTTCGTAATGTTGCCTACATGGTGATGATAGCAAGAATGGTCAACGTAGTAGGCGAACAAGGAACGTATTGGGTTGCAAACAATTTCATTTGGGGTTGGTTACTGCTTCCGGTAATTCAGCTTGGAGAACTCATCAAGCAAGAGGTATCGACCGACAAAGAAAACGTTAGAAGAAATTCTCTCGGTTACTTTAGCATCACAGCGATTATCTCTGTATTGTGGTTTGTAAGCATTCCAGTATGGAAACCGTTTATGACACACGTGCTTGGATTCACCGACGTGGATAAGCTGTTCGAGCTTGTAATGGTGCTCGTTGGATTTTACGTTCTGTACGCAATACAAAATGTATTCGATGCAACCTTCTACGGTCTTGGCAAAACGAACTATATGCTGTTTGAATCAGTAGTAACGAATACCGTTTATTATGGAATTGCTTTCATACTGTATGCGACAGGAGCATGGACACCCACTCTGATAGGCATCGCGCTTCTGTTCGGAATCGGAAATGCGTTTGATAGTATCGTATCATTGCTTGCTTATATCTTTATGTTAAAGAAAGAGAAAATCAATCTTTGCAACGTTGAATAAGAAATAATATCAGCTAATATTAAATGCCGACGAGCAAAAAGCCGTCGGCATATTTTATTTGTTATAATTCAACCACCGTTACACCGTGATTACACACTTTCATAAGCGGGGTTAGTTCGCGATATCTGTTTTTCAACTCCAGGGATTTGAAATTAAAAATAGAAAAATCTTCCCCGAAGGTCACAGATTCACAATCCACATGTAAAATATGCAACAGAAATATGCAATTATTGCAGATTTTAATAAAAATAAATACGCAAAACTTGCATAAACATATTGCAAAATAGGAAAAATAGTGTTATATGTTGTGGTTGAGCCGATGGCATAACCACTTTCAAAAAATAAATATAAAGGAGATTAAAGTAATGAAAAGAATAACCGGCAGATTAGCCGAAAGAAACGGCAAGTGGTATGCTATCATCAATTT
>SVRU01000035.1 GCA_015064665.1 Oscillospiraceae bacterium | reverse complement strand
CCGCTCGGATAATGCCGATCCCGTTGACGTAATGAAGCTTCACGAGGGATTTACGACCCTCTTTGTTCCGAAGCTTGCCGGAGGAGCGGGCAACGTTGCTCCCTCGCCTTACCGCAGAAGCAGATGAGCAACGTTGCTCCCTCGCCTTACCGCAGAAGCAGATGTGCACCGCTTGATTACCGAATCAATCTTGGTATGACGGGCTCTATGAGCATAGGCATCGACCTTTTAAAAGCTCCCGACGACGAGCTTGATAAGCTTAAAGAGGCAACCGACAAATTCAAGTTGATCCGCCGCGATCTGCAGAATTCCTACGTTTACAGAATTGCATCGCCGTGGGATAACCCTTATGCAATATTCGAATACTGCACGCGTGACCGCTCGAGCTTTACAATTTTTGCATTCGGTCACGGGCTTAACCGTTGGGATTATCATATGCCGAAATTCCGTATGCGCGGACTTGATCCCGATGCGATATACGAGTGTGAAGGTATCAGTATGAGCGGTGCGGCACTTATGAATCTTGGCGTTGACATTCATCTGATGCCCGATTACGTCGGTTGCGATTATGCAAGCAAGGTAATGACTTTTAAACGCAAAATATAAACTGTTATACAGGGCGCTCGTTTGAGTCGCCCTGTTTTCTTGTTAAATTTGTTAAATTTGCTTTTTCTTTTTTGTTGACAACAAAGTTTAAGAGTGCTATAATAATTAAAAAAATTAAAGGAGATATGCTGTGAATTACACCGAATACGTAGAAAGACTTGATAAAAATTTAAAGTCAAATGCGGTCATAAAGGAAAATGATTGTGTTTTTCACGATATAAGACTTGAGGATGAGTTTGATATCTACGGTCTTGTAGATCCTAAAAATACCAATGAATTTCACAGAGTGCCGCTTAGCGTTTGCGACGCTATAGGCGCGGGTATGCAATATTTCGGCAGAAATACCGCAGGCGGAAGAGTCAGATTTTCAACGAACTCAAAATACGTCGCTATTCGCGTAAAAATGCCCGAAATTCATCTGAGAAATATGAACTATGCAGGTAGCGCCGGCTTTGACCTTTATATTGACAGTGAAAAGGACAGTAAATTTTATAAAATGTTTATTCCGCCGTTTGAATTTAACGGCGAATGGCAGGGTATAATTCATTTGCCCGGTGGACGCAAGCAGAGAAATTTAACGATTAATTTTCCTCTTTATAACCTTGTTGAAAAGGTTGAAATCGGTCTTCAAAAGAGCGCAACGCTCGGTCACGGCAAGGAATACACCTACAAAAAGCCTATCGTTTTCTACGGCGGCTCGCACGTTCAGGGTGCTTCCGCAAACAAGCCGGGTAATGCGGCGTCGCACTTTGTTTCCAGATATTTTGATGCGGATTTTGTTAATCTCGGATTTTCGGGAAATGCGCTGGGTGAGAAGATTATGGCTGAATTTATAGGCAGTATCGATGCTTCGCTCTTGATTATGGAATACGACCATAATGCGCCCGATGCCGACCATCTTCGCGCAACGCATTATCAATTCTATAAGACGGTACGCACCCTTCGGCCCGATATGCCTATCATCATGACCTCAAAGCACGATTATTACATCTGCTCTTATTACGTTAAATCCCAAAAGGAAAACGTTGAAAGACGCAAGGTCGTAATTGAGAGCTACGAAAGGGCAAAGGCTGAGGGAGATAAAAACGTCTACTTTATCGACGGAAAGGATCTGCTTAAAGGTCCTAACCGTGAGGATACTACCGTAGACGGAGTTCATCCGAACGACCTCGGATTTTACCGCATGGCAGATAAATTTATAAAATTTATTAATAAGAATAATCTTTTAAAATAATTCTGCCCGATATTATTTTGATAAAAACAATCATTCTAAAGGATTACAAGATGAAGCCTACAAAAATGAAATATTATCCCCAACATATGCATATTCACTCTATTTACGAGCCGGGCTCAAGTATGGAGGGGCATATGTATTTTGCCGCTCTTCAGGGGATGAAGCATATCTGGTTTACCGAGCATGACGTTTTTTGGAACAGAAAGCCTATTAGCTTCGGATTCGAATCGAGTGAGTCTGATGAAAACGGAGCGCTCACAAAGTCCTTTTCCAAGACTTGCGGTTCGACGGGCGAGGTTGAAATTGACAACTCGACCTATTATGAAGGCACCTCTTCTATGCGTCTTACCGCAACGCAAAATACAGACGGTGATTGGCGAGGTACTGCGGCGATAAATGACGGAAAGTCTTTTTGCATGAGCCTTTGCCAAAAGCCGATTTTCTCGTTTGCACACCGCGCCGTTAAGCACTCCGACGGCGACGTGCGTTACATATTCGATCTTTGCCTCTCTGAGCGTGCGCCGGATCAGCGCTTTGCGCATATTTTGTTCGTTTGCGGAGATACCGACGGCCTCGATGCGCCGCATACTCTCATTGTTCCGATTTCGGTCGGTGAGCAGTGGCAGTATGCTTCATACGACCTGGCAGCGCTTGCATCTTCGGAAGAGGCGGTTTTGGCATCGGTCGGAGGAATGGATAACGTGCTTTCGTTTTTTACTGTGAGGGTTGAGACCAGGCGAGGCGCATCGGCATCTCTCTTTGTTGACTCCGTTTCTGTTGAAGGAAGAACAACCGCTGAGCAAACTAAGAAAAATCAGACCGACCTTGCTCTCGAGATAGGGAAAAAATACGGTGTTACCCCCTTCGTTACCGCGGAGATAAGCGCAGGCGGTCACAAAAACTGCTTTTCAACAGATACACCCGTTTTCAAATACGGTGATCCCGATCATGTAGTTACAAACGAGGACGCATGCAGAGAAATGCAAAGACGCGGACAGGTTTTTGCGATTAATCATCCTTTTGTTTTTCTTAAAAAGACGGATCCCTCTACCACGGATTACAACGCGGAATGCGATGCTCTTATAGATAAGCTTGCAAAAGATAACGCTTACGGCGCATCACTTCTCGAGGTTGCTTTTCCGTTTGGAAGATACGCGCCGTACGAAACGCTTACACGCCTTTGGGACGGTCTTGCAAAGCGCGGAGTTATCCTCACGGGTCACGGTGCAACCGACAGTCATATGATGACTGAGGGATGGTTTTCGGGAAATAACTTTGCAAGTTTTATCGGTGTAGACGCCGAGCGTGAGCCGTCGGAGCAGGATTTTGCCGATGCTATGAGAAAAGGGCAGCTATACGCCGCAAATCCGCTTGTTATGAAAGGAGATTTTTCCTTTACGGCAGACGGATTCAGAGAGATGGGCTCCGTTAATATTGTTCCTGCGGGAACAAAGGCGCGCGTGTCGTTTTCGGTTGAAATTTCAAACCACAACTGGAAGGTTGCGTGGGTTGTAAACGGCGAGCGTGTAAGACTTGACCGTACCACGCGTATGGGCTACACGGGAGAATACGAGCTTGAAACAAGCGGAAAAATCGATTTTGTCCGCGCCGAGATATATGATTATTTCGGAACTCTGCTCCTTATGACAAACCCTATTTATTTTACGGCAGATATAGAAAACATAAAGAATGACGTAAAAAAACGTCTTGTGTAAAGAATCCTGTTATTTATATTTAATAATTAAGAGTCGATTGCAGATTAAAATCTGTTCTCGACTCTTTTTTGTGAATTTTATATCGGTAAAATATATGAGAAAACATTTGAGTATAGTAAATGATTAACCGTAGAATTAATCTATGTGGATATATCGGCTGATATTATACGGATGTTGATTTTTTATATTCGTAAGGCGTCATTCCGACGCCCTTTTTAAATGCCGTGAGAAAACCGGACAGTGAGCCGAAGCCGGAGTTGTAACACGCGTCACTGACCGAAACGCCGGCGGATAAAAGGCTTTTTGCATATCCAAGCTTAAGGGTAGTGAGATGCGCCGTGTAGTTTTCGCCGGTGACCTCTTTGAAAAGCTCGCTGAAATAATTGGGATGGAATCCAGCCTGCTTTGCAACATCGGTAAGCGATGGATTTTCTCTGAAATGCATATTTATATAGAGCATAGCACGGCGTATTCCGCTTACTTGAGTCCTCTTGATTTTGCGTTTGTCAGGCGAGGAGCGCAAAAGTATACATAAAATGCTTTCGCAAAGCTCCTTTGAGCAACCGTATTCAATATTGCTTTCATCGCGGAGCAGCTCCAAAAGATTAGAAAGATGAGTCATTGTTTTTTCGCCAAGTTCGAAGCTTTTCTGCACACCGTCTGAGGAAAGCTCGTACATTCTGCGCTCCGTAAGCATTTGCTCGTCAAAAGATACGTGCCATAGCTTCATAGGCTCGGTAGCCTTTAAGGTGTGAAAATCAGTCGGCGTAAGAAGATGCGCCGAGCCTCGCTTTATTGGATATTCCTCACCGTTGAGTATATGAGAGCCTACTCCCTCCAAAATCAGCTCAAGCTCATAAAAATTGTGCCAATGTATAGGACGTACGCCGAAAAAGTTCTTTAAGGTAACCGTCGCGTGTGCCGTGCCTTCCTTTTCGAGTCTTGAGACCTTTTGTTCGCTTATATTCTTCATATTTTTCTCCGCATTAAAGGTTTTTCGTGCTCATTATATAATAAAAAATTCGTAAAGTCAATGTAATTCCGAAAATTTAGTGAATTAAACCGTGAATTATAGTTGAAGGGATATTCGATAAGCTTTAAAATAATATTATGAGCATATTAAATTTTAGGATTGGAGATAATATGAAAACTTTATCACTTAACGGAAAATGGAAGCTCCGGGGAAAAAGGCAAGGAAGCGACGATACGCCTATAAAACTTGCCGGAACTGTTCCTGGGTGTGTTCAGCTTGATATGTGTGACGCTGGACTTCTGCCGAAGGATCTTTATATGGGCATGAACATACGTGAGACCGAAAAATACGAGGACTACGAATGGTGGTATGAAACATCATTTGTTGCGCCCAAGGAACGCAAAAACGTCTATCTTGTTTTTCGCGGCGTCGACTGTCTTGCCGAGTATTATATAAACGACGTCAAAATAGGCGAAAGCAATAATATGTTTATTCCCGTGGAGTTTGAGGTGGGCAGCTACCTTTCCGACGGTGAAAACAAGCTTACGGTGCATATAAGCTCACCGGTAATACATACTCACAGCCGTGACTATGATATATTCAATATTGCAGTCAGCTGGCGGGAGACACCGGTCAATACTTACATTCGCCGAGCTCCTCACACGTACGGCTGGGACATAATGCCCAGAGCTGTGACGAGCGGGCTTTGGCGAGACGTTTATCTTGAAGTTCGCGATAAAATCAGATTTACGCAGACCTTTTTCGATTTCACTCCCGACGATAAGCAGGATTACGTTGATTCGAGGAGCAGCTTCTGTTACGTGACCGAGAGCGATTTTGAGGACTTCCGTAACGTAGAAATAGAAATAGACGCCTCCTGCGGCGACAGCAGAATATATCATAGATTCCCTATAAAGTATTCCGCGGGAAGATATAAATTCAGCGTAGATAATCCTAAGCTTTGGTGGCCTAAGGGATACGGAGAGCCAAATGTGTACGATGCGGTTTTGCGTATATATTCCGAGGGAGAGCTCGTGCACGAGAAGAAGACTTCTTTCGGTATAAGAAGCGTTGAGCTTCAGCGTTCGGAATCCACGGACGGCAAAAACGGCTATTTCAGATTCGTCGTCAATGAAGAGGAGATAATGTGTAAAGGCACAAACTGGGTGCCGCTTGATGCGTTTCATTCAAGAGATGCCGAAAGATACGACGAGGCTCTTGCTTTGGTTGATGATTCGAACTCCAATATAATTCGTTGCTGGGGCGGTAACGTTTACGAGGATCATAAGTTTTTTGATTTCTGCGATAGGCACGGAATAATGGTATGGCAGGACTTTGCTATGGCTTGCAACAACTATCCTCAGACCGAAGAGTTTTACGAGCTTATTCGCAGTGAGGCTACCTCCATCGTAAGAGAATATAGAAATCACCCGTCTATCGTTCTATGGAGCGGAGATAACGAGATTGACTGTATGATGAAGCGCGCGAGGGTTCGTCCGTCGCTGAATAAAATTACAAGAGAAGTGCTGCCCGAGGTAATTTATAAAAACGACGTCGGAAGACCTTATCTCGCTTCCTCTCCGTACGTTTCGGATACCGTGTTTGACAATCCTAATCTGTGCTCGCCCGAGGAGCATCTTTGGGGTCAGCGTGATTATTATAAGTCGGATTTCCAAAAGCACTCAAGGCTGCACTTCGTCAGTGAGACAGGATATCACGGATGCCCGAATTTCGAATCCTTAAAGAAATTTATTACACCCGAGAATCTTTGGCCTTATTTTAACAATCCCGAATGGATATTCCATTCAAGCGACCAAACGGGAAATGACGCGCGTATGATGGTTATGGATTATCAGGTGCGTCAGATGTTCAAAACTGTGCCCACGGATCCCGAGCAGTTCGTTCTCGCATCGCAGATTAGCCAGGCGGAAGCGAATAAGTATTTCATTGAAAGAATGCGAGTCAACCGTCCTTTGCGCTCGGGACTTATCTGGTGGAACTTGATTGACGGATGGCCTCAGACATCTGATTCGGTTGTTGACTATTACTTTTCAAAAAAGCTTTCCTACTATTATATGAGACGTTTGCAAAAACCCTTTATAATCGCACTAGACGAGCTTTATGACAAGCATCAGAAGATTTGCGCTTGTAACGATACCCTCGATACCGTTAAAGGTAAGGTTATTATTATCGATTCCGAAACAGATAAAGTATTGTTTGAAAAAGAGTTCGCTGCCGAGAAAAATACCACTACGGTAATCGGAAAGCTGCCCGTTGAATACAGCGAGCATAAGATGCTTATCATAAGATGGCAAGCAAACGGCGAGGAGGGCTTCAACCACTACACCACCGGCTTCATACCCTATGACCTTGGAAAGTATAAGGAGTGGATTGAAAAATACAACCTGCGTTCTTAACCGACGTCAAAGAGGCTTGCGTTATGAAAATCTTTTTTAAAGGCTTTAATTTTTCACAGGACGGACCCGGAAATCGTCTGGTTTATCATCTGCAGGGGTGTAATATGCGTTGCCCGTGGTGCTCAAATCCCGAGGGAATGGCTTTTTCGGGCGGCAGTGAATACAGCACAGAGCAAATAGTTATGGAATGTATAAGAAGCCGCGCGATGTTCTTTTCCGGCGGCGGCGTGACTTTTACCGGCGGGGAAGCTACCATGCAGTATAAGGATCTGGTTGAGGTATTAAAGCGGCTTCGCGCCGAGAGCATTCACACAGCGCTTGAAACAAACGGAATCTCCGAGCATCTTCCCGAAATACAGCAGCACGTTGACTATCTTGTGATGGACTTTAAGCATTACGACAGAGATGCATTTAAAAAATTTACGGGTGTAAGCATTGAACCTCTTCTGAAAAATTATGAGTATCTGTGCAGAACTCAAAGACAGATGCATATCAGAATACCGCTGATTAATCATATAAATGCCGAAAATCCCCGTGGGTTTGCGGAATATCTTTCCGGTTTTGATACCGCGAACGCGGTATTTGAGTTTCTGCCTTATCACGAATACGGCAAGGAAAAGTGGAAGAGTGAATACCTGATAGAAGACGGCTTTGTTTCAAAAGATCAGCTTCGGGCATTTCACATGATCTTTGCCGAGTATCATTTGAAAACAATCCACGCGTGAGGAGAAGGATATGTTAAGGAATATATATAAAAACGGTGAAATAACCGAAATGGCAAAAGCCTTGTACCGCGAGGAACGGGAAATAAAACGTCTTGACGGTTGGTTTTTAATTAAGGAGATTGAGGCAAACGCAGAAGAGAAGTACGCCAAGCTTTGTATGGAAGAGAAAAAGGCTTTTCTTTTGTGCGAGGTGTTAAGACAGATACCGCTCTCGCTAAGTGATAACGCTATCTTCGTCGGTACGCAAAGAGATGCGTTCGCCAAAAGCTACGCGCTTATCAACCCATCCTTCAAGGTGGAAGGCTTTTCGGGTTATTGCGACCCAACGGCTATCTACAATGATATCGAGCCAAACGAGGAATTTACAGCTGAGCGCATCGAGCGCATGCGCCGTTATACCGAAAACACTCAAATGGTTGAAAAACTGAACAAAACCTATGATAAAGCGGAGCAGTATACCAAAGAGGTGATATTCTTTGTTGAGCAGGTAACAGGACACGTCATTCCCGATTTTCGCTCGGCGCTTAAATACGGCATTGATAAGCTGATAAGTGACGCCAAGGCTAAGGACGGGGAATTTTACAGAGCTGCCAAAATAGCGCTTGAGGGCATTAAGATTCTCATCGGACGTTATATTCTCCTTATAAATGAGAAAAAGGAGACGGCCGTCGGGGCAAATCTTGAAAAGCTTTCTGTAATGGAAAAGACTCTTAGCAAAATTAACGGAGGTCCTGCAACAAATCTTGAAGAAGCAATTCAGCTTTACATACTTCTTTGGCAGGTGATGTGCATAGAGCAGGCTCCCAACCCCTACGCCTTCTCGGTCGGAAATGCGGACAGAATATTCGAACCGTACAGAAACGGACTTTCGCGTGAGGAAGCCGCAGAGCTTTTTAAGCATTTTCTCGTTTTCTATAACGTCGGTGACAGAAGCTGGGCTATCTCACAGAACGTAATAATCGGCGGCAGAGATACGGACGGCCGTGACCTTACGAGCGTTATGTCGTACGCTATTCTTGACGCGTATTACGATATGAATCTTCCGCAGCCCATTCTCTCGGTCAAGCTTCATAAAAATACTCCCGACGAGCTCTATCGAGAGCTTGGCAGATTTTTCTTCAGCGCGGGTGTTCTTACGCCGTCCCTATTTAATGACGATTCGATATTCGAGGTTCTTTCGCGTAACGGAACGGAGAAGTGCGACCTTGCGGATTACTCCATTGCAGGCTGTCAGGAGCCCTTGATTATGGGCAAGGATAACGGAAATACAACTAATAGTTGGCTTAGTCTTCCGAAGGTGCTCGAAGCGGTGCTTACCGGCGGTGTTTCGAACGTAACAGGTGAGAAGCTTGCCGATATTCCGAAATGCTCGCTTAAAGTCGTCAGAGAGGCTTACTATCAAGCTCTTGAAAAGGTTATAGACGATATGTGTGACTCGGCTAACGGTGCGTCAGTTGCGCTTTCGGAGCTTCGCGTTCCATTCCTCAGCACCTTTATGGGCGGTCTTGAATACGGCGCGGATATGCGTGACACCGAGAAGCAGGGAACAAAATATAACGGCAGCGGCTGTCTTGTGCACGGTCTTTCGGTTCTTGCCGATTCATTTGTGGCAATAGATTGCTACCTGAAAGATTATCCCGATGATGACTTGCATCTTGTTGATGCGCTTAAAAACAATTTCGAAGGCAGTGAGGAGCTCAGAAAATATCTGCTCGCCTGCCCGAAATTCGGAAACCACGAGCAAACGGCAGACAAAGAGGCTCGCGAAATAGCACTTCGCGTGTCCGAGATGATACGCAGACGTAAAAATTATCTTGGCAACAGCTTCCGTCCCGATTTCTCGAGTCCGTCAACACACCTGCTTTACGGTTATTGGGTTGGCGCAACTCCCGACGGAAGAAAGTCGCGCGATATGCTCGGATACGGAGTAGACCCTCTCTACGGCGCGGCATCAGGCGGTCTTGGATTCCGCATGCTTTCAAATATGGAGCTTCCGTTTGAAGAGTTTAACGGCGGATATGCTTCGCATATAGGTATAGATCCCAAGTATTTTAAGGGTGTTTCATTAGAGGAAAAGGGAATTGAGTTTAAAAACAACGTAATTATTCCGCTTTTCTTTAATGAGTACCAAAACGGAGTATCTCCATTTTATCTTTACGTTAACGTTACCACGCCCGAGATGCTTCGTAAGGTTCTCGCTAACCCGAAAAAGTATGCACCAAGCGGTGTTTACATTATGCGTATTCACGGAACCTTCGTTAATTTCCTTGATCTTTCTCCCGCGATACAGAATGATATTATTATCAGACTCGACCCAGCATCAACAACAATCGGCTGTTAAATCGGAGGAGCTATGAAGGTATTAGGAATTGATCTTGGAACTACAGGAATATGTGCCGTAGTTCTTGATGCTGAAACGGGGGGCGTAGTCAAATCAACTACCGTCAATTCGGATGCGTTTATTTCAACCTGCAACGCATGGGAAAAGATACAGGATGTATCTAAGATCATCTCTGTCTCTCTGGGAATGTTAGACTCGCTTTTAGGGGATTTTGAGGGCGAGATTATAGCGATAGGTCTGACAGGTCAGATGCACGGAATTCTTTACGTCGATAAAGACGGCAAGGCCGTCAGTCCCCTCTACACATGGCAGGATGGCAGGGGAAATCTTCCTTACAAGGATACAACCTATGCCGCCTATCTTGGCAGCTTTTCCGGATACGGCAACGTGACGGATTTTTATAACCGCGAAAACGGACTTGTGCCGGCTGACGCCGTTACCTACTGCACTGTACACGATTATCTCGGAATGGTACTGTGCAATAATAAAAAGCCGATACTTCACTCAAGCGACGCGGCAAGCCTCGGACTTTATAATCCCGAAACCAAAAGCTTTGATTATGATTACGCAGAACGAGTGACCGACGGATTTGAAATTATCGGCAAGTACCGCGAAATTCCGGTTTCCGTCGCAATAGGCGATAATCAGGCAAGCGTGTTTGCTACGCTTGCCGACGAGAACAGCCTCTTAATAAACGTTGGAACGGGAAGTCAAATATCCATAGTGTCGGATCATCCGATTTCAGCCGAAAACGTTGAATCAAGACCTTACTTTGACGGCAAATATCTCGTTGTCGGCGCTGCTTTGTGCGGCGGAAGAGCATATTCTCTTTTGAGGGAATTTTATAAACAGCTGATTTGGGCTGTCAGCGATGCAGATGTTGACGTTTACGCAGTTATGGACAGACTTTTAAAGGAAAAGGAAGAAACCACGCTGAAGGTTGACACGCGCTTTGCCGGAACGAGAAGCAATCCTAATATCAGAGGAAGCATAACTAATTTATCCGTCGAAAATTTCACGCCCTCCGACTTGACGGCAGGCGTGCTTTGCGGAATGATCGACGAGCTTTACGGTATGTATCTTGCTATGGGAGAGAAAAGAGTAGGTATAATAGGCTCGGGTAACGGCTTAAGAAAAAATAAAGCCTTGGTTCACAAGGCAGAAAAGAGCTTCGGCGGTAAGCTCCGCGTCCCAATTTATACCGAAGAGGCGGCTTGCGGCGCGGCGCTGTTTGCACTTGTTGCATGCGGAAAATACCGCAGAGTGTCCGAGGTGCAAGGATTGATTAAATATGCGGAGGGATAGGGCGTTGATAACGAAACCGATCTTTTTTGAAAAAAACAGAGTCAGGCGAGTATATACCGGCGGTAAGCTTTTCGCTGACTTTTTGAAGGACGGCTCTGATGACGGCTTCTACCCGGAGGAGTGGATAGCTTCAGCCGTCAGGGCGATAAACAAGGACTCGGAAAATTCCAAAGAGGGAATATCAAAACCTATTGATTCAGAGCTTTATTTTGACGAGCTTATCGAAAAACACAAGCGCGCAATGCTTGGAAGCAAGGAGAAGCTTCGTATTTTGGTTAAATTTCTCGACAGTGCTATCAGACTTCCGGCTCAGGCTCATCCCGACAGGGATTTTTCAAGGAAACACTTTAATTCCGAGTACGGAAAAACGGAAACCTGGATTATCCTTGGCACACGCGAGAATGCTAAGCTGTTTTTCGGATTTAAGGACGGCGTTGACGAGGCGGCGTTCAAGCAAGCTATCGCTGACAGCGAGTTCGACAAAAATGCTATGCAGGGGTTGATGAAGAGCTTGACTCCGAAAGAGGGAGAGGTTTTTCACGTTCCCGCAAAGACCGTGCACGCTATCGGCGCCGGCTGTTTAATTTTAGAGGTGCAGGAGCCTACGGATTTTACAATTCAACCTGAGCGCTGGTGCGGTGATTACAGGCTTTCGGATTCGGAAATGTATATCGGAATTGCCCCCGAGGTTGCAACGCAGTGCTTTGATTTTTCAAATCAGCCGTCAGCCTTGGTTAATCCCCGTATAGCATACTGCGAAAACGGCGTCAGAGTAGAGCATCTCATAGACTCGGAGCAAACGTCTTGCTTCGTTATTAATCGAATCAAATGCGATGGCGGCAGCTTCAGTCCGGACGTCGAGGATAGCTACGCCATATATGTAGTCGTTGACGGTGAGGGAGAGATTATTGGCGACGGATACCGCAGACCGCTTAAAAGAGGCGATTATTTCTTTCAGCCTTGCTCGGCAATGGGCGCCTTTGAAATCCGAGGTAATATTGAATTTATTGAATGCTACTGATGTCTTCTTTATTCATTGATTGTGTTTCATTGCATTTTGCAAGCAACAGTGCTTTGAAACGTAATATAAAACCTCGCCCAAATTTTGAGCGAGGTCTTTTTCGTTTTGCGGAAGGCACAGCAATCCGCAGTTCGTTCTTAGGAAAGGAGTTTTTTTGATGCGGTCGTTACGCCCGCCACAAAAGAGTTAGGATTTTGCTTGCGCAAAAGTTATGATGCACTTTGTGCAGTTGTTACTTCAAACGCGCGTCAGCGCTCATAACTTGCTGTAGCCAATCATAACTTGACCTTTGGTCAATCATAACTGATTTTTTGCTTTTAGCAAAAATCTTAGCCGTTGAGGCCGTTCTCGTAGGACTCAACCATTTTCTTTACCATCTGTCCGCCGATGGAACCGGCCTGCTTAGAGGTAAGGTCACCGTTGTAGCCCTGCTTAAGATTTACGCCAACTTCGTTTGCAGCCTGCATCTTAAAGTTTTCAAGTGCTGCCTTCTTTTCGTTATTCTTAGCCATAAGAATTAATCTCCTGTATTTTCAATTTAAATCTATATCATCGAGCCGCAGAAGTCCGTTTCCTTGCGGCTCGGTTTCTTCTTGACTCTGTTATTATTGTGCCGATAATCCGTCGGTTTATAATGAACAATTTTTGGTAATTTTAACTCGATGAAAAATATTAAAAACAGAAGATTGTTACGGCTATCCGTCAGTTGTTAAAAAGCTCAACGTCGAAAATCGAAACACCCTCTGGCGGGACTTTTCCGACAAATCCGTAGGGAATACCGTTAAATACCTCGCCGATTCGTATCGACTCCGCCTTCGCTCCGTCAAGCTTTGGACCTGTCGGTTTGGTATCGCTGATATATTTTACGGGCATTATTGGGTATTTACTCTTCGAAGCTACCGACTTTATTCCGCGCGCAGTTCGGATTTCTATACGCTTATAAAGGTCTTTTTTATTGAAAACGTAAAGACGGTAGATGCCATTCTCGAGAAGAAGCGGAAGTACGAATCCGTCAGAGACGAAAAGCGGCTCACATGCCGAGAGAATACGGCAAACTGCGCAGAAAAATGATTCTGACACCGTTCTAAAGATCATTGGGTCAAGGAAGAATGCCGCGTCACGCCAATTCTTGACCTCTTCTTCCGTTTCGGGAATCTTTTCGTCGGGCTGTATGTCCGCAATGCCGGGTATATTATCAAGATTAAATGCAAAAACCTCAAGCTTGTAGGATGCATATTCGTCGATATAGGAAATATCGCATTTAATTTTAGCACTCTCCCTATATCCTGCAGGTGCGATGCATACGACCGCGCCGCGATCATATGAAAGAATACTGTTCTTTTCCTCTTCTGAAAGAAGGTCGAAATTAGGAACGAAAAGAGTACCCGAAACTGATTCAATATCCTCTGTTCTCGCAACTGCGCCGAGCGCGGTGCCTCTGTTCTGTATTTCATACATTAACTTATGAAGGGTGGGTCGTCTTGTTTTTATATACTCGTCGAGCATCGCTTCGTTTGCATAGTCCGACCAAATGACAGTAGGCGCAATTATCTTTTTCGGAATCTCGGAAAATGCGATATCGGTTCTTTCACCGATCCATTTCCATTCATCTTCCGTAATTCCGTCACCGAGGGTGACCATATATCCGTCGCTTGAATGCTTGAGTCTTTCCGAAGCAAGATAAAGCGAGCCGAGTGTGTACATAATTCTTTCAAGTCTTAACGGCTTGTGGTGAAGAATATCCCATTCCTCAGTACAGTCCTTAACACCGAGAAGGGTAAGAAGCTTATCGTTCGGTGAATATGCCTTCATAAGCTGCGCCATAGTCATAAAACGGCGGAATACGTCACCGATACCGTCAAGATATTCAAGACCGTCCGAAACGGTTTCGGCAACGAACACGTCAACGCCCGCCCGGTAAAGACGCTTGTAATCTATACCGTAACGGTAGATAGCTTCAAACGGGTCGGCGCACCAGGCATTGTTTATCATAACCTTTTTGCCATTCTTATGAAGCGCGCGTGAAATTTTTGACCAGAATTTTTCCCAGCGCCATACGTAAAAATCTATCCACTCGCGTCGAAGATTTTCCCATATGTAATCGGCTCTTATATCGATATCCGACTGCTCATCAAATCCCAGACGCGCGGTTATATCATCGGGAAGCGTGATTTTTGTGTACGAGATAAACTGGTCAATAAGATCGGTTGAAAAATCACCGTTGCATATCGAATGCTCGGGCGGACAGAAGAAGTCCGCGACGTGAAGTCCGGCAAAGCCGTAATCAAGTATAGCCTTCGTAGCCTTTTCAGCGAAAAAATCCTCATAATAGGTTCCGTCCTTGAATCTTTTAAGAACGTTGAGATTCATTCTTCCGTTCTTACCGAACGAGAATAGCTCGGGATAGTCGGTCTCCCATTCGTAATGTCTGGTGTTGTTCAGATATACTCCGTCTATGCCGAGGTATGCGTCAATGCCGACGCGGGCAAGCTCACCGGCAAGAGTTCTTAGATCATAGTTTGTCCAATCCTGTCTTTCACGAAATTCGTTTCTCGGAGAGCCGAAATATGAGCAGCAGTCGGATGAGAGCTGATACTCGCGCTCCATTCCTTCGTGCTGATTAACGATATCCGGATGAAATATAAATACCGAAATTCCTTCGGGAATAAATCCTGCTTTTTGAAGATACTCCGCAACACCTTTATCTTCCTTGTCGCGATCGAATCCTATCAGCGGCATCCAGATATAATCATTTTTCTTTTTCATTATTTTCTCCTTAGTTATTTTTATATTCGCCCGGAGTTTGACCGACGTTCTTTTTGAATAAGTGAATAAAATAATTGTAGCTGCTAAATCCTGCGTTAAAGCATGCCTCGGTGACGTTCATGCCGCTTTTTAGAAGGTATCTTGCCTTTGCCAGCTTTTGAGAATTTATGTATTCAACGGGAGTCATACCGAGATATTTTTTGAATATCCTGCATAGGTAGGAAACGCTTATGTGACAGTGCTTTGCAATTTTTTCCGTATCGTTAATGTCAGTAAAGTTTTCAATAATATAACTTAACGCCTGTTTCAAAGTGTTCGGAATCTTCTGTTCAGCCGTAGTTTTTGAGGATTGTTCAAGAGAGTCGCATATAATTGCCGAGAGCATAATCAGTTCCGAATAAATAAGAAAATCCGAATATTTTGCATTGCTTTCTATTACTTTTTCAATTCTTTCGAATATCTTGAACATATTTGTCAGAGTTTGATGAGAAGGAGTAATATTGCAACCCATACCGTTTTTTTCTCCAAAAAACATATTGTAAAATGGGGAGTTGTTTGGCACGGATTCAAAAAAGTCAGGCGGAAAATCAATTTCGTAGTAATCTATATTCGATTGTTCGTAAAAGATAGGCTGATAGCTAACCCCGCCTCGTATTGTCAGAATACTTCCGCAGTTTGGCGAATATAACACGTTTTCAATTAAAAAATTGACGTTTCCCGAAATGAAAACGAAAATTTTACAGAAATCGTGTGATATCCTCGGCGAAACTATACCGTTTACTTGAGTGTGAAGGTGTTTATAATGTCTGAATAAAATCGGGGCATCCGTACTCTTTGCGTATGAATAAACGGCAGCGCGCGCGGGGGCGCGAGCTATATCGCATTCGCTCTCGTAGGATTTTATATCATTTTTAAAATCGGATATTTTTATATCTTCGGATTTATTAACGTTCATATTATGTCCCCTTTGCTGTTAAATAAATATTAGCAATTTAATTGGGTTTTGTCAATACAACTTAATAAATAGTTTATTTTCACGTTTGCTATTTTATATTTTAACACTGAAATTTTCTTTTGTCATAACGGATTTTGACTTAAATATATCTTTTTTTGAACTATTTATGCTTTTTGCGGCTAAATAGCTGCAGCAATATCCTTTTATTTGAATTTTTTGATTTTGTTCAAAATAGAGTTGTTACAGTATAAAATCAAGCATGATTTTTTTCTGCAAATGTTTTAAAATAAATTAAAAAAAGGAGTTCAGTATGATTTATCCACATCCCCAAAAACTAACCGAAAAAGAAGGCTTTTTCAAGCCCAAAAGACTTAATAAACCAAAATCTCTCGTTGATTTTGCAAAATCCGCAGAGGAGTCGGATGAAATCAAATTTGAAAAGAAGCTCATGCTTGACGAGGAAGAATATATTCTTGACGTTTGCCCGGACGGCATTATGATCGCATATTCAGCGTGCGTCGGAAAATTCCGCGCCTTGACAAGTCTTTATCAGCTTTTTTTCACCTCAAACTGCAGTAAAATTGCTTGCGTTTATATCGAGGATAAGCCGGATTTCAAGCGCCGCGGATATATGCTTGATATAAGCCGCTGCCGTATGCCGAAGCTTGATACTATTAAAGACCTGGTTGATTCGCTTGCGCTTTTAAAATATAATGAGCTTCAGCTTTATATGGAAGATTTTTGCTTTAAATATCCGCTTTTGCCTAAAGCAACCGAGGGGATAAATTGCCTCACTCCTGAGGATATATGCGAGCTTGATAAATACTGCGCTGAGCGCCATATCGACCTTGTACCAAACCAAAACTGTCTTGGCCATATGAAAAAATGGCTTTCGCGCGATGAGTATAAACACCTCGCTGTAGGCGCGGGTGTTGAGCCGACCGGCACTATTAACCCTCTTCTTGACGAGTCCCGCCAGCTTGTTGACGACATATTTGACTCACTTTTGCCATACTTCAGTTCGGGATACGTAAACGTCGGTTTGGATGAGGCTTACGGACTTGGAAAGTACGAGCTTGAACAGATATGCCGCGAGCGCGGTATAGACGGTTTCTTTATGGATTATCTCTGTGATATTAACGAGCGCATCGGAAAAAAGTACGGAAAGAGATTGCAGTTCTGGGCAGATATGATAATAAATTATCCGGAATCCTTCAAAAGAATTCCAAAGGGCGCTATTGCTATGGAATGGGGATATGAGCTTATTCAATCTCAGCGTATGGCGGAGCATTGCGCGGCACTTCGGGATAAGGGGGCAGATTTTTACGTTTGTCCGTCCTGTAATACTCATTTTAGCTTTACGGGAAGATTTGACGTGACATCGTTTAATCTGCGCACCGCAGGCGAGGTTGGCAAAAAATACGGTGCTATGGGTTATCTTCTTACCGACTGGGGTATGGGTTACGAGGGGCATCCGCATTTCGGTGTATGGAGCTTTATTCCCGCGGCGCTTGGCGGTCAGTATGCCTGGAACACCGGCGAGGAGCAAAACGGAGAAAATTTCAAGGTCGGATTTATAAGGGGAGCTATGAATTTCGTTGATACATTCCGTTTCGGAGGCGTCAAAATTTCGGATTATCTCTACAGAGCTTCAAACTACTATCTTCTCGAGCCTGACAGAATTCACTGCGGAACGATGTGCGGTCAGCTTTTCCCATTCCCGCTTGAAAAAACAGGGTATTTCCATCTTTTTGATCTTAAAAATTATAGAGACGTGGATTTTTACTTTAATAATCTCATACGATATATGAACGAGATTATGGAGGATATTAGAAAGATTGATTTTGACTCGGATTATAAGCGGGAAATACTCGTAAATATGAAATCGGTAGTGTTATCGGCTGAGTTGTGCAAAGTCAGAGTGAATAAAAAACTTGATTCCGAACACGCAAAGCGGCTTATTGCCGATATTGACGAAATATACGGCGAATTTTCAGAGCTTTGGAGAGCGAGAAACTATGAGCGCGGAATCGAATGTTTCCAAAACGTACTTAATTCAAGAAGAGCAGAGATTTCGGAATATGTTATCTGAAAAGTGATTTATTTTCCATAATTTTGTCATAATTTGTTTAAAATTAATTGACAAATATAAATCTTAGTACTATAATATATATAATAAAGGAAAATAAAGGAATTTTTTTGTAAAATTTGTACAAACAGTCATAGCAAAACTCCATATGAAATAGTTTATAGAAAGCGAAGCAGACAATGATAAATAAGGACACTCTTGATGTTATTAAATGTGAAATGGACAACAACACTCTTGTTGTCAAAAGTACGGTAGAAAATTTTAATGCAAAATCTCAGCTTATAGTAAACGAATCGCAAGAGGCGCTGTTTTATAAGGACGGGCAGGCTCTTGATTTGTTTGCATCCGGCAGACATTCCTTGAATTCGGATAATCTTCCTTTTTTTAAGAGAATTTTTGCATCTTTATTTGGCGGCAAAACGCCTTTTTCCTGCGAAGTATTTTACATAAATAAAGTATCGGTTCTTGATATGGTATGGGGAACTAACTCTCCGATTACCGTTGAAGATCCGAAGTATAATATTATAATCGATGTTAAGGCAAGCGGTCAGACCGGTGTAAAGGTAAAGGATTCAAGAAAATTTGTGGTTAAAGTCGTCGGTCAGCTCCACGAGTATTCCGTTTCCTCCGTAAGCCGCGCAATCAAAGGCGCAATGATGTCCTCAATCAAGGAAACCATTGCAATGGCTATCGTCAATAAAGGCATTAGCATTCTTGAGATTTCAACACAACTCAGCTCTCTTTCTGCAGATATGGTTGCAAATCTGAATGCCCGTCTTGATGATCTTGGAATTGAGCTTACACATTTTTACGTAGATACTATCGTTGCAAGTGAAGACGATCTTGCAAAGCTTCGCGACGTTAGAGCTGAGGTTGAAGCTGAATCATATAAGCTCAGAAAGCTTAGCGAGGCGCGCGCTTATGCCCGTAACGTTGAGGGATATACCTATCAGGAAGAGAGAAAATACGACGTTCTTGAAAATGCCGCATCTAACAGCGGCACGGGCGGCACGCTGATAAACGCAGGTCTTGGACTTGGTGTGGGGCTTGGTGTAATGAACGAGGTTAACAGGGTAACTAATACTTCGCTTTCTGCTCAGCAAAGCGCAGAGCAGCCTTCGCAGGGCAGAGCTTGTGCTCAATGCGGTACCGTCGCACCTCAGGGAGCAAAATTTTGCCCGGGCTGCGGTTCACCCATCAATCAGGCTAAATTCTGTACAAATTGCGGAACGAAGCTTGATCCTGCTGCAAAATTCTGTCTTGAATGCGGCACTAAAGTTCAGTAAACCTTGCTTGATTTGGAGGCATTATGAAAAAAAGAATTTCATTAATAACCGTTATATCAATTTTTGCCATTGCCGTGATCATCAATATACTTCTTTTCAGTGTATTGCCTGAGACAATTCAGCACTACCCGGCATTTTGGCTGATTTGGTCCTTCACTTTTCCGGTTAATTTTGCTTTTGCTGTAGGACTTGCTGTTTATTTTGGTTTGAAGGACGGTATATCCTTCATCAGAATTCCTGTTTGCTTTTATATAGTATGGATATTTTCGATTATATATTTCGGTGTTGGACTCAAACTTATGTTCGTTCCTTTCGGCGCAGAAAGAATCGGTATTCCGCTTTCCGTAGAGCTTGCAATAACGGTAGCTTATTTTATCGTTATCGTAATTTCCTTGCTCGGCGTCTCATATATCGAGGCTAATCAGAAATACGTAAAGAAAAAGGTTCTTTATATCAGAAATTTAAAAACCGACGTTGATTTCGCGGCTTCCGTCGTTTCCGATACCGAAATAAAAAGATCGCTTGAAAAATTGGCTGAAGCTATAAGATTCAGCGATCCCATGACTCATAGCTCTCTTGCGGATACCGATGCCGAGCTATCCCTTGCCGTAAGGTCGATTCTTGCAGATGCAAAAGCAGGGAATTGCGGAGAAGAGCTTAAGGCAAAAATCAATAAAACTTTTGTTACTCTTGAATACAGAAATGAAAAGTGTAAAATTTTGAAGTGATTTTATGAAGCAGTTACGAGAAGTAAAATTTACACACCTTATAACCTACCTGCCTTTATCCGCCTTGCTTTTATCAACTGTCTGGATATTGTTTGCGCTTTTTTGTGCAAAGCGAACATCGTATATTTTTTTGCCGTCACTTTTAATTTCCATTTTATTGACTTATTATTTGCTAAAGCGAATAGCGATCGGAGCCGTACTGTTCTATAAAGCGTTTGCACCTTTGGAAACGAGGGACAGATGCCGTTTTACTCCCACGTGTTCGACCTATACGATTATGGCAATCAATAAATACGGTTTGTTTATCGGAATTTATAAGGCGATAAAAAGAATCACCCGATGCAAAATACCCAACGGAGGCATCGATTATCCCTAGGTTAACTATTTTAATATATATATTTGGAGGAAATCATGGATATCAATAACGCAGCATCTCAACAGGAAACAAAGGAAGAAAAATTGATTAAGGTCGAGTGCCCATCCTGCCCGAAGCCCTTGTGGTTTAGGAAAAGCGACCGCATCGTAGAATGCGAATGCTGTAACAACGTTTATACTCCGGATGAGCTTCTTAACAGAGCATCTCGCGCAGTCAAGGCCTCAAATGCACAAGCATCAGTTTCGTCGCCGGATTTGTTCCAGCTCATCGATGATCCCGATTCGGGTATTATCTACCTAGACAGCAGATTTCAGACTTATAATTGGAAATCCTATTGCGAAAATCCCGAAATAATTATTCCCGAAATCGAGGCAATGGTTGAAAAAAACAAGATCAAGCACGCGGCAAGTCCTTCTGCATGGAATCTTGATTTTATCAGCGTTGCAACTCCTCTTACCAAAAAGATTGAAGGCGTAGGCGAGATTGCATCTGATATGGCAAAGCGTTATTCAGCCGAGGACAACGCTGAGATTTTCTCGTCCTTCGATAAATACAGAATGCTTGTCAGCGGAATTATCGATGCAAAGGAAGAGCTTCTTCACCGTCTTGCATCTGACGTTGCGTTTGCTGAAAAGCTTGGAATGGATGCCGCAAAGCTTGACGGTATGAAGGCTGAGCTTGATAAGATAGAGAAGCTTACGGCATCGCTTAAGCTTCCCGCAGAGCTTTATGACGTTCCCGAAATAGCCGAAGCGCAGACGAAGCTTGATAAGGCTAAGATTGCCGAGTTTTCCGCGAAGGGAATCAATGCCGAGTCGAATTACAGCAAAGCGCTCGCGATGTTTGAAGCAGGAAACAGTGACAGAGGCAGAACGGTAGAACTGTTTGAATCGGTTCGCGGATACAAGAAGTCTGTCGGATATATTGACAAGCTCAATAAGTATTTCGATTTCCACGGTCAGTTCTATGCATTTATGGGCAAGTATTACACCTATAAGGCAGTGCAAAAAACGGCTACCGTTTTTGACCCTAAAGCAAAAGGTGAGAATAATAATGCAGAGAATACTCAAGAGGAGTACGTTGGAACGGCGTATAGCTTCTTTGAGGTTATCGACGGTAAGCCGTCCGAAAAGCCTGTTATCAACGACATCACCAAAATAATTGCCGTTTACGGTAACAACCTTTACTACGTAAAGCTTAATAAATCTATTTGCGCGTATAATTTCTTCACAGAAAACGAAATAGAGCTTGATAAGGGGGATTCCCTCGGCGATCATATTATCACGGATATCAAGTTTAACTCCGGTCTCACCTCTTTCTTCCTTAAGAAGAAGCTTCATGCTAAAAAAATCGATGCAAAGGGATGCTTTGCAAAGCTCTTCAAGAAGGCTCCCCAAACCATTGAAAGAAAGAACAATTACTCAATTATTGAAGTTAATATGTGTAAATGCGAGGTCAGCACTCTCGTTGAGGAGCTTGTAGACGTTACCGAGTATTACAAGGATAACCTTTTCTACACGGCCGCTCACGAAAACAGCGAGGATGACAGACTTTATTTTAACGTTGTTAACGTCAATACCAAGGAAAACAAGCAGATTCTTGATATGAACTGCGAAATTCACAACGTGGTTGAAAATCATGTAATCTACTCGCTTTATACTCCAAACGACTATAACCGCGATCTCCATTCCTACAACATCGAAACGGGCGAGGACGTTCTTATTGAAGCTAATATTTACGATTACTTCAGCGCAATCAAGGGCAGAGTGTTCTATACCGTAGGTAACGACGCTTACTGTCCGCTCTTCTCGAATTCTGTTAAGGGGGACGACCGCCTTGAAATTATGACTAAGGTTCAGAACGTAGCTGCGGTCAGAGCGGATTGGATGTACATAATCAAGGGTTACGGAATTAACGCCGCTCTTATAAAGATCAGCAGCGACGGAAAGCTCCGCTTCGTTGTATGTACGCAGTTTAAGAAGAGCGTTTTGATCAACGATAATTACGTATATTACATAGATACGGCAAATTCTCTTCGCGTAGTACGCTCTGACGGAATGAACGACACTCTTATTGCGGACAATATTAACGGCGATAACGTTATTATTGATAAAAACTGCATCTATTACACCCGTTACGAAGCCGTTTCAAATACTCAGAGAAATTCGTCTCTTTACAGAATGGATATTGACGGTCATAACATCCGCAAGCTTGTCTTCAACGTTTCCAAAATCAAGAGCTACGATGAGGATACTATTTTCGTATCAAGAAACGAAAAGGCTGTATTTGAATTTACGATTCCTGCCGCAAAGGCTTCGGAAGAGCCTACGATTGAAACCAAAACATATAATCTCACTCGTTATTATACTTACGACAAGAAGTCCGAAAAGCTCGATACGATACTTACTATCGGTCTTCCTCACAGCAATAAGTATGACGTTAAGGTTGGATGCTTTGGCAAGAGGGAAGAGAGAGAGAGCACGTTCAGAGAAATTACTCCAAAGCCTGAGTTCAGAAGAAAGAACATTATGGCAGCGGGAACGATTTCCGGTCAGGACGTTGCAAACATGAGCGATAACAACTCCGGCGGCATTCTCGGTATGGCTAAAAAAATCGGTGGAGATTTGATTAAAAAATAAAACTGTTTAGGTCTGCTGCAGCAAGTTGCGGCAGAAAATGAAATCAGAGGGTAGCTCAAGTAAAAAAACAGGGCTACCCTCGTTGATGTATAAAAAGAGTTGGTTGTCTTGATTTTATTCGTATGTTGTGCTAAAATATATTATATTTTGAAATGGATGTGGGATTGTGGATATAGAATACCGTGAAGCCGTTTGTGAAGACGCGGAATTGATGCTTGAGCATCTAAATACGGTAGGAGGGGAAACCGATAATTTGTCATACGGTAAGAACACCTTTTTAATATCAGCCGAAAAAGAAGCGAAATTTATCGATAAATTTTTAAGAAGCGGGAAGGATGCGATGTTCGTTGCGCTTTGTGACGGAAAAATAGTCGGTAATGCGATAGTTGAGCATAATAAGATTTTAAGATACAGTCACAGAGCTGAAATATCATTAACTGTACTTCGCGAATATTGGGGCAGGGGAATCGGTTCTCATCTTATGCAAATGATGATAGATTTTGCAAGGGGAGCAGGCATAGAAATATTATATCTGGAAGTTCGTGCAGATAATAACAGAGCTTTGTCGGTTTATCGAAAATTTGGATTTGAAAGTATTGGAATCTATAAAAATTTCTTTAAAATCGGGGCAGAATATTTTGATGCATGTCTTATGACTTTGAAAACCTGATTTTTTTCTTTGTTGACAATAACGTGTTTTTATTATATAATTGTTACAGTTCTTTTACGGAGGATGATGTATGATAATAAAAGGATATATATTAAGCGTTGCTTACGTTTTGCTCTGCCTTCTTGCTGCACTTATCACGTATAAGCTTGGCATGCCAAAAAAGTACTCCAGAAAGCTCGTTCATATTCTTGTCGGAGCAGAGTGGATTATTTTGTCGCATTATATGGGCAATTCCTATCATTTTCTTGTCGTTTGCATTTTCTTCTTGATTTTGCTTTTTGTTTCGCATTTAAAGAATTTAATGCCTATGATATCTTCCGAAGACGATAATGCTCCCGGAACGGTTTACTATGCCTTGTCAATGAGTATTATGGCTTTAATTTGTATGTTCGTTCCCGACATGATGCTTCCTTTCGGTATCGGTGTGTTTTGTACCTCTGTCGGTGACGGATTTGCGGGCGTTGTCGGTCAGTTTATAAAAAAATATAACCCTAAAATATATAAAAATAAAAGTTTATTCGGTTTTTTTGCTAATTTTATTTTATCAAGCTTAACAGCATTCGTTTTTTCTCTTGTTTTTACCGTGGATTTAAAATTTTGGCAATGCTTGATGATAGGTCTTTTTGCATCCGGACTTGAGCTTATAACACCATTTGGACTTGATAATGTTTCTATAACGCTTGGAACTTCTTTTCTTTCCTATTTATTTATATATTATCAAGTAATTGATTTCTACGCTATTCCGATAGTTTTCACACCCCTTATCATTGTAGCTGTTGTTGAAAAAAAGGTTTTAACAAGGTCAGCACTTCTTCTTGCTTTGCTACTTGATGCTGTAATTTCTTTGATTTTCGGAAACTTCGGACTTGTTATGCTTATGGCGTTTCTATTTGGAAGCGTTGCTGTTGATAAAATTAAAAAAAGACGCAAGTTTGAAGATACGGTCACGAAAAAAGGGGAGTGCAGAGATTCTGTGCAAGTCATAGCGAATGGCTTGATTCCAATGTTTATGGCCTTGCTCTATTCCGGAACGATGAATTTTGCTTTTGTTGTCGGTTATATTGCGTCACTGGCAGAAGCGTTTGCCGATACTGCAGCATCAGGCGTAGGAATTATTTCAAACAACGTCATTGACATATTTAAAATGAAGAAAACAAAACCGGGACTCAGCGGCGGTGTATCGTTAACCGGTACTCTCGCTTCGTTTGTTGGCGCAGCATTGATATCCTTGATTCCTTTTGCGTTTGGTATGCATAGCTTTAAAATATATGCTATCATTGTGGTTTCAGCATTCTTAGGAGTGATCTTTGACAGCTTCCTTGGCTCAGTTTTGCAGGTGAAATATAAATGCGTTGTTTGTGATGAGCTTACCGAAAGAGAAGTACATTGCAAAAAGCTGACAAAAAAACATTGCGGGTTTGAGTTCTTTGATAACGATGTGGTAAATCTTTTGAGCAGTGCTTTTTCTGCTGTGCTTGCGATGTGTGTATTTATTCTGATTTGATATCATATGATTGGAGTTTATGAAAATGAAACTGAGAGAAAAATATATTGATTTAATGGAACGGACTCTTTCTGCATATACTGATGAACACATTTTTTGTTACTTTAATAAAGTTAGGGAATGCGGGTTGACAGAACATGGATTTCCAAGATTGACTTCAAATATCGGTATATTGATTTCTCATGGCAGGCGCACAGAGCTTTTATCCATCTTTTGTGAAATGATGGAGTTTTGCTGTAAGACTATTCCTTGTGTTAAGGCGGCAAATGATTTTTCGGTAAGAGAAATTATAAGCTGTATCAGTGAACTTGAAAAAAGTTCGGTTCTTCCGAGTGAAGTAATAAGCAGGTGGAAAGGTTATCTTTCAAGCATTGAGCCGCAAAAATGCTACAATCAATTTGCAAAGGACCCAACCCAAACGATTAATAACTGGGCACTCTTTACAGCAGTCAGTGAATTTTTCAGACAAAATATGGGTTTGTGTGATTCAACAGATTTTATTGATATTCAAATAGCAACACAGCTTAGTAGGCTTGATGAAAACGGTATGTATATGGACAATACGAAATCCGATATACATCAGCCTATTATGTATGATATTGTTCCGAGGGGGTTGTTTGCTCTTCTTCTCCATTTTGGATATCGCGGGAAATATTATAATGAAATCGACGAATGTCTTAAGAAAACTGCACTTATGATGCTCAATATGCAATCAACCAACGGTGAGATGGCTTTTGGAGGACGCAGCAACCAGTTTTTACATAATGAACCCTGGTGCACCGCTTTATATGAATATGAAGCGAACAGGTATAAAAAAGAAGGGAATGACGAACTTGCTGCGCTATTCAAATCAGCCATAGCAAGATGCATTAAGGTTACTGAAAAATGGCTTTCATTTTACCCGATACGGCATATTAAAAACAAATTTCCTGCAGGGTGCGATTACGGTTGTGAAAATTATGCATATTTCGATAAATATATGATAACGGCTGCATCAAATCTGTTTTGCGCATATCTGATGTGCGATGACTCGATTGATGCCGAAGAAGTTGCCGATAATTCATCTGCTGTGTTTAAAACTTCTGAATTTTTTCATAAGTTTTTCTTGAAGAGCGGAGGATATATGCTTGAATTTGATACAAATGCCGATCCGCATTATGATGCATCCGGTCTTGGCAGAGTTCATAAGCAAGACGCACCGTCAACGATATGTCTATCCGTTCCTTGTCCGAAATCGCCAAACTATAAGCTTGATATAGAAGATAACGTCGCGTTATCTCTTTGTGTTGGCGTTGAAAAGGAGGGCAAATTATTTTTTGCGCTCGACGAAAGTGTTGAATACGAGGTTGCGAGTAGTTATGCAAAAGAAAATGAAGCAGGTGCGGAGCTTCGTTGCGATTTTGGCAAAAATCTTTATGTTACCGCAAAATATACCGTAAACCATGACGGTGTGAAAATTGAAGCAGTAGGTGAAGGTCGAATAGCCTTTCTTTTGCCTGCTTTCCATTTTGACGGCGAAACCTATACTCAAATTTTGTGCGATGGAAACACATTGACTGTAAAATATGATGGTTGGTGTTGCAGATATATTGCTTCGTCAGCAATCTTTGCTCTTGATAAGATGGCTGCAAATAGAAATGGTTATTACAAGGCATTTTACATTAGCGCGGAAAATAAAATCCAAGTAAAAATAGAGATTTTTGAAATTTAGTGCAAAATTTGTTGATGCGTAGCTAAATTTGAGAAATAAATTTTATTTTATTTTTAAAAAACTCTTGACATTTTGAAAACGATGTAGTATAATAGACAAGCTGACCGCAAGAAGCGGCAGCGCTTGGTCATTGAAAATTGAACAACAAGAAATTTCTTATAAGCACCGAAAAGTGCAGAGGAATCTCGTTAAACACTTTGAAAGAGAAAAAAA
>SVRU01000034.1 GCA_015064665.1 Oscillospiraceae bacterium | reverse complement strand
ACTTTCAATTCAATACTGTATTTCTTGTTCTTGCGCGATTTCCTTCGCATAAAAATAACCCCCTTAAAGTAGTCTTGAATACTTTTTGTTTTTTCAAGTGTCTACTTTAAGGGGATTATATCAACATGGACGAAGCTGACCGTTTTTTGTATTTGGTGTATATTTTAATATGAATATTTACGGCTGAGCGCCCAGCCGCCCGTAACAAACGCCGCCGCGTATGCAACAGAAACGAAGAGGGCGATTATAATTCTTGTAGAATCTATTCCGGACTGCGACAGCATGGTAAATACCGTTGTTATCCAATAATCACCGATGTTGGTTTCGGCAAAGAGGTCAATCATCGTAATAACAAGCTCTATAACGGCGGGAAATGCGATAATTGCGATTACCGCAAGTACGGTTTTACGAAGCACTGCCGATAGAAAGAAGGCAAACGCCGCAAAGCCGATTGCCGACACAAACTGCACCGAAAGAGTGGCAAGCCACGTCAAATCGGACGGAGCGTCGAATCCGAAAAACAGCATACCGAAAAGCCAGCCGAAAAGAATTACGGTAAGATACATAAACACCGACATAACCGCAATCGCAGCAAGCTTTGCAAAATATATGCGAGTGCGAGAAAAGCCTCGCGCAACCACCGTTTTTACAGTTCCCTGCGAGTAATCGGAGCAAACAAACAGCGCTATAACTATTCCGCAAAGCAAAGTAAACGAGCCGTTGCCCGCCGCGGAAAGCACCGTGCTTATCATATCGTTTTGAAACATTCCCGCAAGCATGCCAGCATCCTCTTCACCGTAGAGGTCCGACATTAAATAATCCATGCCCCACATGGTAAGAACGTTTAAGAGAAGCATTGCAACCATAATTGCAGTGCATATATATAAGCTCTTTCTCGTCTTTATTTTTGAAAGCTCAAATTTCAGAAGTTTTTTCATTTCGTCACCCCATCATCTTGATAAAGAAGTCCTCAAGCGCAAGCCTTTCATGCTTTAGCTCGCTAACCTCAAATCCACGCTCAACGAGCGCACGGTTTAGCTCAGCCGGATTGATATCGTCCTTGTAAACGAAGAGCTTACCGTTATTTTCTTCCACGTCTGCATCGGGATAAAGCTCACAAACGACATCCTTGGCGAAGGTCGAGTCGGATATACCGAGCTCAAGCGGCATTCGGCATTTTTGAGCTATTTCATCGGGCGTCAGCTCTACAACCAGCTCACCGTCACGCATGATACCGTATTTAGTTGCTATTTTGCCAAGCTCGTCAAGAAGGTGGCTTGATATCAGCACGGTAACCCCCTTTGAATTAAGCTCAAGTATTAAATCTCTCACGTCCTTTATTCCCGCGGGGTCGAGTCCGTTTATCGGCTCGTCAAGCACAAGCATTTCGGGATTTCCGAGCAAGGCGATGCCTATTCCGAGCCTCTGCTTCATTCCTAGCGAAAATGCGCCGACCTTCTTTGCACCCGTATTTTCAAGTCCGATAAGCTTGAGTATATACCGTATTTCCTCTTCCGTGCTGCCCGTAAGTATCGCAAAGCGCTTGAGGTTTTCATAAGCGGTCTCGCCGGTATAAAGCCCGGGAATTTCCACGAGAGAGCCAATGCCCGCCCTCACCAAGTTCACATCGTCAGAGCCGAAAAGCCGAAGGCTGCCCGAAGTTGGAAAGGTGAGTCCAAGCAAAAGCTTCATCAAGGTTGTTTTTCCCGCGCCATTCTTTCCTATGAGACCGTAAATATCGCCGCGCGCAACCTTCATCGACACGTTTTTTACAGCCGCTTTATATCCAAAATTTTTAACAAGATTTTTCGTTTCTATTACGCATTCCATATAAATAGCTCCTTTCTGTTTAAAGCAAATTTCTATAAGCTTTATCTGCTCCTGCTTGAAAAATAGGACTTAGGACTTTCCCCGTAGATTTTGGAGAAGGTTCGGTAAAAGGTGGGCATAGACTCAAATCCGCACTCCTCGGCAAGCTTTGCTATCTGCGGATTTTCCTCTCTCTTTGCCTGCCGCATAAAATTCTGAATACGTACTACGTTGATATAATTTGACATGCTTTCGCCTATATAACGGTTGAAAATACGGGAAAAATAATATTTGTTATATCCGAACACCCCTGCAACGCCGTCAAGGGTCAGGGGCTCTTTATAATGCAGGTTAATATACTGTAATACGTCGACCATAATTTCAATATTTGCGGGCGTTTTTATCGAAAGCGACGGATAATGACCGAAAAGCATGCCTATAATTACGTTGACGTATCCTTTTTTTACAAGAGGCGGCATAACGTCGGTTTCCGAAAACATTTTATCGAATATCGGCTTCAAATCTCCGCGGTTAAATTCACGGTCGGAGCAGAGAGACGGAATAGTTGACGCCTTAAGCATTTCGTCAACGTCGTCACAGTACTCGGCGGGAATAATAATTACGTATTTATTATATTCCGTTTTAGGCTTGAAGGAATGAACGTAATAGTTGTGAACGAAGATGATCTCATCGGCTGCCGCAACGAAGCTTTCATCACCCACCGTCGCCTCAATCTCTCCCTCCAGCACGTAAATGATTTCGAGATTCCGATGAAAATGGCGGTCGGCAATATTGCTTTTTCCGTAGAAAATAGCCATCTTGGTGCTTTTATCACGATGGTATTCGTAGAAAATATTTTCCATATTACCTCATTTATCACAAATGTCAACATATGAAACACTTTTATATAGTTTCGCAGTTGAAAAAAACAATTTATGATGATATTATAACATTGAAAGATAAAAAAGTCAATAAGAAAAGGAGAAAGATATGAAACTCAGCGTTGTAAGCGGCGCGCTCGGCGCAATGACTCTTGACGAGGCTCTCGGATATTTGAAATCAATAGGTGTCACGCAGTTTGAGCTTGGCGTCGGCGGATATCCCGGCACAAAGCATGCGGATGCGAAAATTCTCTCAAAGGACAAAGCGAAAAGAGATGAGCTCCTCGCAACCTTCAAAAAGCACGGAATGGAAATTTCAGCTCTTTCCGTCCACGGAAATTCGGTTCATCCGAACAAAAAAATCGCGGCAGAATTCGAAGAGGATTTCAGAGCTGCCTGCGTGCTTGCAGGACAGGTTGGCATTGACAGAATAGTTACCTTTTCGGGCTGCCCCGGCTCAGACCCCAAGGCACAGCAGCCGTCCTGGGTCACGTGTCCTTGGCCGAACGAATATCTTGAGGTGCTTGACTATCAGTGGAACGAGGTACTGATACCCTATTGGAAGGAAGCGGTGAAATTTGCAGCGGCAAACGGAGTTAAAAGAATAGCTCTTGAAATGCATCCCGGATTTGCCGTCTATAATCCCGAAACTCTTCTCAGACTGCGCGGTGCGGTCGGAAAAACTATTGGTGCAAATCTTGACCCCTCTCACCTCTTCTGGCAGGGCATGGATATAGTTGAGGTTATCAACGCTCTTGGTGACGCTATATATTATTTTCACGCAAAAGATACCCTTCTTAACGATTATAACGTACGCAAAAACGGCGTTCTTGATACGAAGCCGTACAAGGACGTCAAGGAACGCTCTTGGGTATTCAGAACTATGGGCTACGGCAACGACGGCCTGACGTGGAAAAAGATAATTTCACAGCTTCTTGCGGTTGGTTATGACGACTCTATATCAATAGAGCACGAGGACAGTCTTATGTCGGCAAAAGAGGGACTTCTGAAGGCTGTTGAATTCCTTAAGGATAAGATAGTTTACGAAAAGCCCGGCGCAATGTGGTGGGTATAATAAAAATTCGAGGATAGCATTATGAATGACATTAATATAGGTATACAGTTATATTCGGTAAGAAATGAGATAAAGGAATACGGCGTTGATGCCGTTTTCGAAAAGCTTTCAAATGCGGGATGTAATACCGTTGAATTTGCGGGATTTTACGGTCTTTCGCCGAAAGAGATGAAGGAAAAGCTTGAAAAATACGGTCTTCGTCCGCTTGCGGCGCACATCGGAATCGACGCAATTTCGGAAAATCTGCCCTATATTGACGAGCTCGGGATTTCTATGATTTATATTCCATGCCACCCTTTCGACAAGCTCGCCGATAAAAAAGGATACTCAGAGTTTATCGAAAAGGTGAAGAATATAAAACCCGAGCTTGACAAGCGCGGGATACGCTTTGGCTATCACAACCACGCAAAAGAGCTTTTGGGTGTTGATATCCTTTCCGATTTGGTGCGCGATGCAAAAGGATTTTCTCTTGAACTTGATATCTATTGGGCGAAGGCGGCAGGTCACGAGCCGTGTGTGCTGATTGAGAAGTACGGAAAAAGCATCACCGCCCTGCACATCAAGGATATGGACAAAAGAGCCGACCCGGCTGACCCCGAAAAATTTCCGAATGCGATTATAGGCGAGGGTCAATGCAACGCGGAGAAAGCCTTTGAAGCTGCATATAAGCTCGGAGTTGACACCTATATTCTCGAGGTTGAATATCTTCCCTCGGATTACTTCGAATATATAAAAAAAAGCATTGCGAATATAAACGCTTATTACGAAAAGGAGATAAAAAAATGAAAAAAATCAGACTTGGATTTATAGGCTGCGGCGGTATTGCAAACGGAAAGCACCTGCCCTCTTACAGCAAGAATCCGAATGCGGAGCTTGTTGCATTCTGTGACGTCATTGTTGAAAGGGCTGAAGCGGCAAAGGAAAAATACGGCGCTTCGGACGCGAAGGTCTACGCCGATTACAAGGAGCTTCTTAAGGACGAGAGCATTGACGCCGTGCTCGTTCTTACACATAACAGCGAGCATTCAAGAATTACGGTTGACGCTCTTCTTGCAGGCAAACACGTGCTTTGCGAAAAGCCTATGGCTATGAACTATGCCGAAGCAAAGGCGATGATAGACGCGCGCGATAAGTCGCGCAAAATTCTTACGATAGGATATCAGAACAGATTCCGTCAGGATGCGCTCTATATGAAGGAGCTTGCGGACGAGGGAGAGTTCGGCAATATGTATTATGCCGAAGCAACTGCGCTCAGACGGCGCGCCGTTCCCACCTGGGGAGTATTCATTGACGAGGAGAAGCAGGGCGGCGGACCTCTTATCGATATAGGAACTCATGCGCTTGACCTTACCCTTTACGTTATGAATAACTACGAGCCCGCATACTGCGTAGGAAAGACCTTTCATATGCTCAACAAGCAGACCGAAACCGGAAACGCTTGGGGAGATTGGGATACCGAGGCATTTACGGCAGAGGATGCTGCATTCGGATTTGTGGTTATGAAAAACGGTGCGGTTATAAATCTCCGTTCAAGCTGGGCGCTTAACTACGTTGACGCAAAGGAAGCCGTTACTCTTGTCTGCGGTGACAAGGGCGGTGCGGATATGCCCGTATCGGGTGAGCTTCGCATAAACGGTATCAAAAACGGCAGACAGTACGTTATGACACCCAACCTCAAGAGAGGCGGCGTGGCATTTTATGACGGAGCAGATTCCGGCAACCCGAACGAGCTTGAAGCGGCTTGCTTTATAAACGCAATTCTCGGAAAAGGCGGACTTAAAGTTACGGCAGAACAGGCGGCGTGCGTAACGAGAATTCTTGAGGGTATTTACGAATCCGAGAAAACGGGAAAGCCCTACTACTTTGACTAAGAGGATGTAAAAAATGCGGGTCACGATATTTACCGAGCTTAGCAGGTCAATGGCAAAGGAAGAGGCAAAGATATCCTATCCCGAGGGAATGAACGCCTGCCTTTATAACTTTATATCAAAGGAACACGAGGTCACAATGATAGTTCACACCGCGGACGACGACGGCACGGCTCTTACCGACGAAATACTTGCCGAGACCGACGTTCTCATCTGGTGGGGACATCATTATCACGCAACGGTTGCCGATAGAGTAATAGAAAGCGTCGCAGACCGCGTTAATCGCGGAATGGGGCTTATCGCGCTTCATTCCTCTCATAAAAGCAAAATTTTTATGAAGCTACTCGGAACGAGCGCAGACCTTTTGTGGCGCGAGGCAGGAGAGCGCGAGCGCATGTGGGTAATTGACCCCTCGCACCCGATTGCAAGCGGACTTGATAAAAGTTACGTCGAAATTCCGCACGATGAAATGTACGGAGAGCCTTTTAACATTCCGACACCCGACGAGCTGGTTTTTATCGGTTGGTTTCAAGGCGGCGAGGTATTTCGTTCGGGGTGCGTTTTCAAACGCTCGCGCGGAAAAATATTCTATTTTCAGCCGGGACACGAAACGAACGCGGTTTATAATATCAAAGAAATTCAGCGCATCATTCTGAACGCTATCGACTACGTAAAACCGATAGCAAAGCTTACTCCACCGTTTTCAAGCAAATGCGTCGAGCCCTGCGAGAAAATTTAATAAAAAGCAGAATCGATCTCTGACTGATACATGGATATCAGAAAGGGGTTGATTCTGCTTTTTAATTATTCGTTTGTGCGGCTATGCTCCTCGCTCACGATTTTGTAAAGCTCTTCTGCCGCAAGTCTTGCCTTTGCGACGGGGAATCCCTTGTCCTTCGGGAAGCAATAATAAATGGCTTCGTGATTTCCGAAGCTTATTACGTCGCCGATCTCGTAGAAATTAAAGTCAACGTTTATGGAATACGAGGAAAGCGGCTTATGCTCGTAGGAAAGCGCGCCGTCACAGCCCGTGAGGTGAAAGCCCTCTTTTGAATGAGCGAGTCTACCATCTCCGACTCTATATATACGATTGGTGTCCGTCGCCATAAGTATATCTACGGGAATATCAAAACCGTAATTTCCATTCTTAACATCTTCTCTTACGCATTCGCGCTCCCAAAGATACCAATCGGGGATATGCGTAAAGCTCGGCTTTCCGTCTGCCGCTTCAAGCGAGCCGAATTCGGTGAGCGTATGCACCTTTCCGCACCTGCGGCAGATAAGCTCCGCCCCTTTTCCGAGCATTGCGCCCTCCGCATTGCAGACGGGGCACTTATATAGCACGCGATGGAGATAGTCGGCGCGTGTCGGCTCGGAGATTCTTATTCGGTTATCCTGTTGCCATTTTAAATTATCGAAGGAAAAGTTTTTGAAAATGATTTCGTTGAGCTGCTCGGCCGTCATAGACTCCGCATCCTCAGGAGAGATTATATATTCCATTTTCGCCGAGACGCAAGTCCTTCTGACTTGCAGGTTATTATATAGCGGGTCGCGCAAAAATGCGCCACGGGTCTCTATCATTACGACGGGAACCCCGAGCATTTTTACAAATTTACCTATGGATTCGGGAAGAGTGGTCGTTTTTCCGTCAAAGCTGTATCCTGCCTCGGGAAAAAGAACGACGTTGCTCTTAAGCTTTTTCAACGCATGCATTATATCTCGTATAAGCGAGGGATCGTGAACGAATTTTTTTGTGGGAATACAGCCTATATGGCGAAGCAGCCAATCCTTGCCGACGAAAGCATCGGTTGAGGTTACTATGTTAAACGGCTTCGGATACATTACCGAAGCGACGACTTCAAGGTCGATAAATGAGGAATGATTCATTAAATAAAGAGCGGACTCGTCGCATGAGAGTCTCTCCATTCCAATCTTTTCACACTTGAATTTCGTTTTAATCATATCGGGAAGCGAAACGAGCTTCATTAAAATTCTGAAAAACATATTTGGCTTTATCGGCCTTTTATGCTTTCTGTGTTCCTTTGAAACAACTTCTTTGTAGCTTTTATCTATTACCTTAATTTTCATAGACGATTTACCTCTAAAAATAAATAGGGGGAGCCAACCTAAGTTAGCTCCCTAATTTTAACATAAAACTCCAAAAAAAGCAATAGAAAATTAACAAACCGTCGTATTTTGTCAACATTATATCATTTTCATCCCTTACGACTGATGCGCACCGCGGTAAGCATCGACGCGGTTATTGCGCCGCCAGACAAGAAATTCAGCGTTAGCGGCAAACGCCCTCTGACTCCCAAAAACGAAAAAAATGAGGTTAAAAGATTGAAAACCGACATAAATGCTGTTGATAGCCGTATTGCGTAAAGCGTTCGCTGCATCGCACTGAAATTACGCTCGCGCGAAAGCAATCCGTACACCGCGCGAAAAACGCTGAACACTGCGTACGCCGCAAAAATCGGCAAGGATGAATTCGGATATCCGTTTGACTCACCGGTTAAGACGGTATAGATTATCATTCCGGTCATAGGCACGGACAAAATAAGAATCAGCGCACCGAGAAGCTCGGTTGCGTTTTTTTCCTTCCTTCCGTCCCGCCCCGTGTCAATTATAAAATAACGTAGCATTGCGACAACGGTATAATACGCGGCAACCGTCACGAACCACGCGTTGCCGTATTTGATGCCCCATATGACGTTTATAACGATGTAAAAGGAATTCAAAAACAGTCCGAAAAACACACCGACGTTAAATCTGACCGTCGAATCGCTAAGGTAAAGCGAGAGATAGCTTAGGATATTTTTCATAGGCTTATTTTGCTTTACCGAGCTCTTATTTATTCCTCCTCGGCAAAATTCTCCGCCTCTTTTACGCATTCGGAAAGATAACTTGCAAATTCGTCACTGCACTCTATTATTATTTCGGCTTTTTCGTATCTTCCGACAACCGTTATGCGATAAACCTTTGGAGGAAGCAGAGTCGGAGCGTAAACGTATTTTCTATATCCCGACGGCGTTTTGTGCGCTCTTCTCTCTTCCTTGACCTCGCTCACGAGCGCCCTGATATTTGCAAGGTCGATGCGGCAAAGGGTGGTTTGCCGTTTTCCGATAATCTGACGGACAACGAAAATCGGTACGCCGTCGGAATCGGCTGTAATATCGTAGTAAAAATTCGGGCAGATATATTTCGTATAAAACAGAATAGCCGTCACCAGAGTGAGAAGTGCAAACATTCCGACGACACCGCGGTATTTCTCAATCACAAAATATACGGCAAAGCCGACAGCCGAAATCAGAAGCGTTATTAAAAAGGCAACCTTTGCGTTATTGTTCTGCGGCTTCGGGTGCACCGTCAAATCCTTTATATTCATTGCGGCTTCTCCTCGGACGAGAGCTTATAATCCTCGAATGCCGAATCTGCCGTATCTTCATATACGAGAATCATATACGGCTCCTTCATTTCAACGCCTTTTATAAATATTTCAAGCCTTATCCAAACCTCTTCCTCACCCTCAAGGGTCAGGTCAACGTCGTCAAATACCAGCTTATAATATCTGTACATCAGCATTTTATCGGTATTTTTATAGGAAAGATTGCCGGTTGCAATCGCCGTGCCGTCGTTTTTCGAAAGCGGAATTACGGACAGTCTGAAGTCGAAAATATCATCCGCATCGGCATCAAGTTCGACACCGTATTTCTCCTTGATGCTTTCCATAAGCGAAACGTTATAGCGCACCGAAAGCTGAAGCTGGTTTATCTCGGGAATAACGATAAGATTGTCACCAAAGAAATTTCCCTCGTCGGGGTCGTCGTATTCCGCGCGCAGATTCTGTGTCAGAGCGCCTATGTTTCCGTCCGTTTCGTTATAATATGCCGTAAGCTTTTCGTTGAAATATATATTCTTCACGGAATCCGGATATCTGTTAAATATAATAAGCCTGAATGCAAGCACACCGACAACCAACAGACAAACAACTCCCACAAGAATTTTAAGAACACGCCCGACCGCGCTCTTTTTACGCGGCTCGTCTTCATCGTATTCGTTATAATCTGAATATCTTTCAAAATCGTCCATTATGCACGTCCTTTGATAATTTTACTATATTATACCTAAATATTTCACCCATGTCAATAAAGCGCGCGCATTATTAAAATTTATTTTACAGATTTAATGTCAAAATTACTGTTGTTTTTTGTCGGAATATGTGTTAAAATGTTATTAACGTTATATGCGAGGTGAAACGTATGCTTCTAACCATCTGCTCAATCATAAGCATCATTTATATGCTGATTACAACCCTTTATATGTTTTTTTCGCTTATGCTTGCAGACAGAGAAACACAAAGCAAAAGACTGCGCAACTATAAGAAAGGAAAATTTCTTGCGCATTACCCTGCCGCTTTTCCCATTTTCCTTGCGGCTTATATCACGGTAGGAACGCAGATAGGACTTTCTATCGTAAATTCCGTGAAATCAACCGTTTCCACAGCGGTGCTGTCCTTTGATATGGATATGCTTTGGCCGATTATGGAATTTAACCCCCTATTTTTTGTTGCTGCAGGGCTTTACATAATTCTCACCTTCGTTAATACCGCGCTCTTTTCAGTCTCACTCTTTTCAAGAAGGGTTATGAATTCTCTCACGCTCAGAAGAATTAAAAAAGGCAAGACGTGCGTTGTGGTGCTTGTCGGTTACACCGAAAAAAACCGCTCCGTCCTTGCGTCTATGAAGCGCGGCGGCGGTGAATATGAGGACTGCGAGGTGCTCGTTATCACTAGCTCGGTCACCGAAAGGCTGAAGGAGGAAATGTATATTAACCGCGCGGCGTATCTGAAGCTTGATAAGAATGAAGATATTTCAGAGCTTATCCTAAACAGATGCGCATGCTTTAATCCGCGCCGCGTCACCGTAATTATCGAGACCGAGAGCGACACCGAAAACCTCAAATACGCCTTTCAGATGGCAAAGCTGACCGAAAATCATCACATTATAGTAAACACCTACCTTTTTACCGATTTAAACGACGGCGGTATTTACCGCAGGATCACGCAGCTTTCGGGCGGAACGGTTCATTGCCTCAATAAATACGATATGATCGCGCGGAATTTTATAACCGAATATCCCCTTACGCTTTTTCGCCCCGATCTGATAGATACCGACAAAGCAATTTTCAAGCGCGGCACCGATTTCAGAATTATTATGATCGGATTCGGAAACGTGAACCGAGATCTTTTCTGCGCATATACGCAGAACAATCAGTTTCTTATTGAAAACGAAAAAGACGGCGAGCCGCCTGTTGCAATGCCTCTCAAATACTATATTTTTGACAAATGCAGAGCGCAGGAAGAGTCCGCCTTTAACGACAGCTATATGCACTATGACGCCTGGCTCCAAAAGCACGGAACTGCAGAGGAGGCAGACAAGTATTTTGAGCTTCCGCCAAAGCCGGCTGACGTAATATTCAACGAACGCAATATAAACGACACCGCGTTCTCAGATGATGTCAAAAACACCCTCACCAACTCGGACAGAGGGTATAACGTCGTTATTATTGCCCTCGGCGACGACATTTCCGCATTGAATATTGCCGAGAAGATTGCGACCTATGCAAAAGAGGAATGCTTGGAATCGAAAACCAAGATTTTCGTAAGGGTAAGAGATGCCGCACTCGGAAAAGAAGCCGAGCTGAAGTGCTACGGCGGATTTGAAATAATTCCGTTTGGAGACAGCAACTCTCTTTACTCCTATAACAGAGTTACCACTCACGAAGCCGATAAAATGGCTATGGACAGGCATCTTTGCTATGCTATTGAAAACATGTCCGATAATCTGAGCGAGGAAGAAGCGCTTCAAACAGCCTTTGACACATGGCACTTCAAGTGGAAAAACATTCAGCGCGATTCAAATATATACGCCTGCATTTCAATGCGTTCGAGATTTCATCTGCTCGGCTACGAAATAGCAAAAAAAGCCGACGGTACACCCGACGACTCCGAAAGCTTTCTTGCCGATTATGCAAAAGATAACCCAATAGTTTACAATAGCAAAACCGTAAACGGCAAAAGGCTTGTAAATTACGACACCGACTATCACAAACTCGGAACACCGCGAACGAATATTGCAATCTGCGAGCATGCAAGATGGACGGCGCACCATATCTGCAACGGTATGGTTCCCGCATCTAAGGAAGAGGCGAAAAGCACAGATAAAAAACTTCTTTTCGACCGCAGAAAGCATATAAACATAACCACGATGGACGGACTTCGGCAATACGCGGACTGGAAGGTCAAGGAATACGGCATAGCGGAAAAGGACGCCGACGTTATCAAATACGACTATCAGCTTATGGACGACGCGGTATGGCTCTTGCACCGCTCGGGATACTCAATTATCAAAACAAAATCTGAAGATATGAAAGAGGACTGAAAATGAAACTTCTCTCCGATTCTCAATTTGACATAAAGGATTACTACGGCGACCTCGTCATTCTCTATCCCGATGAGGCGGCGGGCATTGCCGAAAATATTAAAAAAATGCTCGACATATCGGGGCACGTGTATCATCTTTTAAACCTTAATTCAAAGGTTGCATCTAATAAAAATTACGCCACCGACACTATAAGAATCCTTGACGGCTGCTCCTGCTTTGTGCCGATAATAACGAAGTCGGTAAACGACCCGAAAAACACCCTTTTACACTCGCTTATGTGGCATTTTATCGGCTATATGAGAGCTAAGCTTAACGAGGGAATAATTCCCTTTATCCCCAAGGGCGACGGCACAAGACTTGACGGCACACCCATTCAACAGCTTGACATCATTCACGACGAAGGCGAGCTTGTTGACCTTTTGCTTGGCAAATATTCCTCAAAGATTCTTTGCAACAACTACTACAAAAACCGTGAAACGAACCTTTACGCATCGCGCAGAATAATGTATCACTGTCTGCGCCTAGGCTTTAATATATACGAAGACTCGTTTGAAAACGCAAAAAAATATTATTCCGAGCATATATCGCACAGAACAAACGTCCAAGAGCTTGATAAGCAACTTGAAAAATACATAGAAGAAAATATCATCCTCGGCTGCAGGATAGTAAGCTTCGGCTCTACCGAGCGGCTTGAGCCGCAGATGATGGTTTACGAAAACGAGGTGTTCCCCGACGTTGACCAGTTTCCAAAGACTCTTATAGGAAAAAAGACCTTCCGCCGACTTACCGACGAGGAGGCAAATTCAAACCCTTCAAAAAAGGGTGTGCGCGCAGAGGTCACCGTGGATATACTCATTCCCGTGCATAAGCTCCTCGGTGCGTACGTCAAAGCCTATCTCACTTCACTTGATTCAGATTCTCCCATACAATTCTGGCTGACTCTTATGGAATCGGATTTTTCGGATGCCAAAGCTTCCGACTATGACGGCAAGAAATTTTGCGACCTTGATTTTTGGAGCAATATTTACCCCGACTCCTCATATATCGACCCGAATCTGAGAAGACTTTATTTTGCGCTTAATATTGAAGAGCCCGACAATCCGATAACCCCCGACCCCGCCTTGAAAATAGGTAATAAAATCGATTTTATATTCCCGCAATAAAAGGAGATAACAAGGTGTCAGACATTATTAAATCAAAAATTGACCTTACGGAGAAGGAAAGCGGTGCGTTTGACTTTCACACGCGAGCTCTTGAAGAAAACGAGAAAAAGTATTACGGCATATTTATTTCCCACTCCAGCAAGGATAACGACAAATATCTGTACCCGCTCAGAGATGCAATGCTTAAAGCAGAGCTTTACCCTCTTTGCGACCGAGATTTTCTTTCGGGCGGTGAAAACTATCAGATGAAAATCGAAAGCATGCTTAATTGCTACGCTGCAGTAATAATCATCACGGAAAACTCAATCAAATCAAACTGGGTAAACTACGAAATGGGAATTCTCGCGGGCAGAGGAATACCTGTTTATCTTTGGGACCCCAAAAATATTCTTTCTCCCAAGAATAAAAAATATAGAGATTTTATAAACCTTCACTTTGAAAAGTGTCTCCCGGCGCACAACGATATGGAATCACTTATTGAAACGCTTGAAAAAACCTCAGCGTATACCGAAATGTTCTGCGAGGAAAATGCGTTTTTGAATTCCGAAACCTTCACTCAGCGAATGAACGAAAGAGTCGAAACGGTAATTGCTACGCTTGAGAGCGACATTTTCGACGAATATTACGCAGATTTTGCGGAGTGCAAGATAGGAACGCTCGTTCCGAACTTCGGCATGTTCTACGACGGTCACGGCGACGGCGAGCATTGCTTTGTCAAAATGGGCGCAGATATCGAAAACGGAGTATGCCCCGTCAGCGGCAAGCACTGCGCGCTCCATCCGACGAGGAAACTCGGCGAAGAAAACAAGGAATGCGTTCTTCTTAACCACGTTTTATACAACGGAAAGCTTATAAGACGCGGCGAATGCGACAGGCGCGGCGTTGCCGCAAAGGTTGGAAGCGTAGTTTTCAACATGCCGCTCCACCGCTATTATGGAACGGAATTCAAATTTATAATCGACGTTCCGGATAACAGATCCTACGACGTGCTTATGAACATTTTAACGAAAGCGGGAATGAATCCCTCAGGCCCCGCTTGCATGGTCGGCGGAAGAATCTATCTTTCCCTGCCCTCAAGAAAAAGCCAAGGCCTTTTCAGACTCGTTCATCAGTTCGAAAACAATTTCCTCTGCCCACACGCAGCAAGGAAAAAATAATCTAAAAAGACAGCCCCGAGCTTAAATTTTAAGCTCGGGGTTTTAAAATTAAATCTTTTTCTGTCGTTCCCTGCGATAAGTATAAACGCAGGTTTCGCCTCGAAATCCATTATCCTCACGCAAAAGCTGACCGAGGTCAAAAGGAGGCAAAAATATAACTAATATTGGTTTTTTATAAATTAAAGTTGTCATTTTGCCTCCTTTCTACCCACTGTCTTTTCTTAATTATCAGTCAGTCTGATAAAAATGAATTTTTTCTCCAACCTCTATTTCGGGTATTTTACTTGAGGTAACTTTTGCAACAAAGTGCTTTTTGCTTATGTAATCAACGCTAAACGAAACAAGCATATATTCTTCGTATGTTTCAGAAAATTTTCCTTCCTCAGATACCTCAGGCAATTCTTCTGAAATAATTGCCCCGTCATACATCCTCAAATCAAAGAAAAAGTCATATTGATTATTTTCGAATTTCATTGTGCCGAACATATTTGCGTACAAAGGTGAGACTGCTACAGGAGTACCTTTCACGTTTAAATCCGTACCCCTAAAACGGTTTTTTTCTTCTTCTACTTTAAAAACAATAGTTTCATCATAATTAGACCAGGTGTACCCCGAATAGTTATCGGGCGAACGATAATCTATGTCTATAAAAAAATTTAAGCGTCCAATCAAAAGCAAACAAAATACTAGTATCGGCGATATAAAAACAGCAATCAATACCGCGATTATTACTTTTTTCATCTATTCTCTCCTGCGGATTTTTTGATTAGAAAATTATGTTTTTACAATCAAAAACGCCATAATTTTTAACGCTCCACGTGCATCATATCTGGACTCTTCACCTTTATTATATCACATTTTTGTCAACAGTTCAATACCGTCATAAATATATTAGAGCTTGGTTTTCAAATAGAATTCTGATTTACACAAAGCCTTTCGATTAAACAAATCTTTCGGTTGCGCTAATTTTTAGAAGAAATCGTCGGCCGACAAGCGACGGCGTACGAGCCGACGAGCGAGGAAACGGCGATAGAAAGGGGCTGGCGCATTTGGGCGCAAACAAAAATGACCGAAAAATAAATAAAAAGCTCAAAAATTAATTAATGAGCTAAGAAATTACTGTATAAGGTTGAAATTCTATGAATTTCTCCATTAAACTCGGGTCATTTTCTATCTCCGTTTTCGCCCTCGCGACGTATGCTTATACGCCTTTGGAGCGAAGAACGAAGATTTTCGCTCCAAATCCCCCTATCCCCTTAATAAGTGAGAGGCTAGCTCAAGTTAAAAAAACCTGAGCTAGCCTCTTCGGTTATTCAAAAATTAACGTAAGCGAGATTAAGCAAGCTCTGCGAAATACTTAATCGTTCTTACCATCTGAGAGGTGTAGGAGTTCTCGTTGTCGTACCAAGAAACAACCTGAACCTGATAAGTATCGTCGTCAATCTTTGCAACCATGGTCTGAGTTGCATCGAAGAGTGAGCCGTATCTCATACCGATAACGTCGGAAGAAACGATTTCATCGGTGTTGTAACCGAAGGACTCGTTGGAAGCAGCCTTCATTGCAGCGTTGATGCCGTCCTTGGTGATGTCCTTACCCTTAACAACTGCTACGAGGATAGTAGTAGAACCGGTGCAGGTGGGAACTCTCTGAGCAGAGCCGATGAGCTTGCCGTTGAGCTCGGGAATAACAAGACCGATTGCCTTTGCAGCGCCGGTAGAGTTAGGAACGATGTTCTGTGCGCCTGCGCGTGCACGGCGGAGGTCACCCTTTCTGTGAGGACCGTCAAGAATCATCTGGTCACCGGTGTAAGCGTGAACGGTGGTCATGATACCGGACTGGATAGGAGCGTAATCGTTAAGAGCCTTTGCCATAGGTGCAAGGCAGTTGGTTGTGCAGGATGCTGCGGAGATGATCTTATCATCTGCAGTAAGAGTTTCGTTGTTTACGTTGAAAACGATAGTCTTGAGGTCGTTGCCTGCGGGAGCGGAAATAACAACCTTCTTTGCGCCTGCGTTGATGTGAGCCATAGACTTCTCGGTTGAGCAGTAGAAACCTGTGCACTCGAGAACTACGTCAACACCAAGCTCGCCCCAAGGGCAGTCAGCAGCGTTCTTTTCAGCGTAAATCTTAAGAACCTTACCGTCAACAGTGATGGTGTTAGCCTCATCATCTGCCTCTACGGTGTGTCCGTCGTAACGACCCTGAGCGGTATCGTACTTAAGAAGGTGAGCGAGCATAGATGCTTTAGTGAGGTCGTTGATAGCTACGATCTCGTATCCCTCTGCTCCGAACATCTGTCTGAATGCAAGACGTCCGATACGGCCAAAGCCGTTGATAGCAACCTTTACATTTGCCATTTTGAAAATCCTCCAAAATATAATTTATTTTTTATTAAACGCTAATTTTTAGACGAATCCCTTCGTCACCATCTTATATTTTAGCATAAATCTCTTTAATATGCAAGAGGATTGTGTAATTTTTATCAAATTTGTAATATATTTTCAAAATTTCTATGCTTTGTTAATGCTTTTTAGTTATTTTTCTTTATCTTGACATTTCTCTTTCAATTTGATATAATAAATCGACTGAACGGGGCAATCGCGCGGTATGTTGCCGAAAGGTATTACCGTGAGGAAAGTCCGGGCTTCATAGGGCAGGATAACGGATAACGTCCGCCTGGGGTGACCCACGGGAAAGTGCAACAGAAATAAACCGCCGCGTCTGCGGTAAGGATGGAAAGGCGAGGTAAGAGCTCACCCGAATTTATGGTAACATAGGTTCGCTGTAAACCCTATCCGAAGCAACACCTTGATCTCCGTTTTATCGGACGGCTGCCCGCCGTTTTCATGGTGGCAGAGCCTTTCGGCTCGAACTGTGCGGTAACGCTCAGTGAAGATAGATGATTGCTGCGCCGAAAGGCGTACAGAACCCGGCTTACAAGTTCAGTCACTTATTTGAAATAAAAGAAGAGCGAAGATTTCCTGCATTTCTTCGTTCTTTTTTCTTTTTTACAAAGGATTTGCATATAATTTCACGGGACAAAATATTTTATTGTTTTATTTTTGTAAATTTTGCGCGATTTGTATTGCAAAAGAGCAAAAATAAAAGTATAATGTAAGGAGTTATATGTTCTTTTTTGACGGTAGATTTATAAAAACAGTCGGCTTTCTCGGCCTCGGTAAATCAAATATAGGAGTTCTTGAATATCTAAGAAAACATTATAGCAATCTGAATTATATTTTAAGATGCGAGTCGGGTTACAGGAAAACGGATTTTGTATTCGGAAAGATTTTTCTCGGTCAAAATGCCCTTGACTGTATTGAAGAGGATATACTCTTCCTTTCTCCGTCTGTAAGACGGGACAGACCGGAGCTTATACGCGCTGAGGCAAGAGGGGTTGTTTTAACCTCCGACGCGGAGTTTTTCTTCTCCTTTACGGATGCCGACGTATACGCAGTTACAGGCTCTGACGGAAAAAGCACGACTACATATTTGAGCTCGCAATTGCTTAAAAGAAAATACAAGCAGGTTATTGCATCGGGCAATATCGGCGAGGCTATGACACCGCACCTTGACGACCCCGGCGGCACGGCGCACGCTGCCGAGCTTTCAAGCTTTCAGCTCTCGTATATGAAGCCGAAGGTCAAGCGGGCAGTGATTACAAACATCACCGAAAACCACCTCAACTGGCATAAATCCTTTGACGAGTATATATCGGCAAAGAGAAATCTTTTCTATAACGCAGAGGAGCGCATCATAAATTTTGACTGCAAAACTACGCGCATCGCGGCGGGTGATTTTGATATTTTTGCTGTTTTTTCTAAAAACAGCTGCGAAAAGGCTATGCGTGATGAGATTCGCGCGAAGCACTATATTTCACTATCGAACGGATTTATAACCGTGTCGGGTGAGCCGATGCTTGACGCGAGGAAAATCAAGCTTAAGGGCGAACATAATATACTGAATTTTATGGCGGCAACGGCTATGAGTCTCGGTATTGCAAAAAAAGAGAATATAGCCGAGCTTGCAGAAAGCTTCGGAGGATTACGGCACAGACGCGAGCTTGTTTTGGAATCGGATGGGGTCGGATATTTTGATTCATCGATAGACTCCTCGCCGAAAAGATGCGCAGCGACGCTCGAAAGCTTTTCAGAGAGAGTGATTCTCATTCTCGGCGGCAGGTCGAAGGGACTTGATTTCGGCGAGCTTTTGCCAACCCTCGCAAGAAAAACCAAGTATATTTTACTGACCGGCGAATGCCGAGGAGAAATCAAGCGGCTTTTGGAGAGGGACTGTCGCTTCGGCGACGGAAAAATACCCTTCCACGAAACCGAAGATTTTGACGGGGCAATACGCCACGCGCACAAGATAGCCAAAAGCGGCGATTCGGTACTTCTCTCCCCCGCGGCAACAAGCTACGACCTTTTTTCAAGCTTTGAAGAGCGCGGAAACAGATTTAAAAAAACAATAACGGATATTACAAACGAATAAAAGGATATTTAAAATGAAAAAAACAGTCAGCCTATTTCTCTTTATATCTATTCTTCTCTCATCGGTTCTTGCACTCTCCTCATGTTCGGGAGACGATAAGACTCCGGACGGAATGCAGCTCGTTGCGGGGGGCGAAGCCCTCGGCTACTATTTTTACGCACCTGAGGAATGGACCGTATCAAACGTCGGAAACGTCAAGTCTGCATACGCTTCAAGAGTTGATACCTCGTCGGTAAGCTTCACCGAGGTTATGCCGAGCGATTTTCTTCCCGACGGGAAAGAGAATGCGGAGGAATACTTTTTTGGCTCGTATTTCAAGGATTCTTTAAGCGAATTTTCAAACGAGCCCACGGTTTCAAATCCCGACGGTGAAACCGTAATATTCGGTAAGGAGGGCGAGCTTGCCGACAAGGCAAAGAAATATACGTATACTTACGATTATTTTGACTACACTGCAAACGAAACCTTTAAATTTGGTTTTATGCAGATCTTCATCAAAGAGGGTGACAGATACTATATTTTCACCTACACGGCTTCGATGAAAAACAGAAACGGAAGCGACAAGACCTATTATGAATACTATCTCGGCGATGATGAAAACAATGGTAAAATTTACGACGTAATAAACAATTTCAGATTCGTTGAAAAGAAGGGTGAAGAAGAGACCGAAGAGCTTATAAAGGATGCGGACGGATATACGCTTATCAGCGATTCCGCGCTTTCGGGATTTGAAATCTACGTTCCCGAAGGCTTCAAAAAAGATTTTTCGAGTGCGATAGTCAGTGCGACTCACAACGACGGATCAAATATTACCATGACCGAGGCTAACGGTACGAATGAGAACGTTAACGCATATATGCTCCGTAGATTCGGCGACCTTGGCAGCATAGTTGAAAATTTAAGCTACGAGCAGAAGCGCTCAGAGAGCGGCGAGCTTGAATTTGATGCAAACGATAATCCCGTGGTAGACTATAAAACAGTAGAATTCGGCAACTCCGTGCTTGCCAACGCATACGAATATTCCTTCACATATAACGGAGAGACATACAAGGTTTATCAGGTTGTAATTATTGACGGTTGGGTGCTTTCCTACAAGGGATACGTGTTCACTTATACCGCAAAAGACGCAAACTATTCTTTACATTACGACGAAATCATTAAGACTACCGAAAAGGTCATTTTCAAATGAGTGAAATTAAAAGCATTTACCTTGACAACAGCGCGACGACGAAAATCTCGGACGAAGCTTTGAATAAATACAACGAGGTATCAAAAAGTTGCTTTGGCAATCCTTCCTCTCTTCATTCGTTCGGTCTTATTGCAGAAAAGGAGCTTAACTCGGCACGCGAAGCAATCCTTGCATCGATAGGAGAACGGGAATCCGAGGTTATCTTTACCGCTTCGGGAAGCGAAGCAAACAATCTTGCCATAATAGGACGCGCTCTCGCGAAGGAAAGATACAAGCGCGGCGCAAAAATCATAACGACGCTCGGTGAGCACGCATCCGTATCAGCTCCGATAGAAAAGCTTCGTGAGATGGGATTCAAAACCGCGGCAATACCAACGATAAACGGAAAAATTGACACGGATGTCCTTCTATCCGAGCTTACACCCGACACTGTGCTCGTCAGCTTTATGATGGTCAACAACGAAACGGGCGCACTTTACGATATCTCGACAGCTTCAAAGCTGATAAAATCGAGATGCCCCGAGGCTCTTTTACACGTTGACGCAACCCAGAGCTATATGAAAATTAAATTCACAAAGCGCTCACTCGGAGCCGATTTGATTACGCTATCCTCGCATAAGATACACGGTCCGAAGGGTGTGGGCGCACTGATCGTTGATAAAAAGGTTATTAAGGCGCGCGGACTTTCCCCTCTTATTCTCGGAGGAGGTCAGGAGCGCGGGCTTCGCTCCGGAACGGAAAACGTTCCCGCTATCGCTGCCTTTGGCGAAGCGGTCAGAGTCGGTATGAAAAATATCGATGCAGATATCAAAAAAATGCATGAGCTTCGCGAATATCTAATTGAGAAAATCAAGTCCGCCCCTGCCCTCTCGGATATCGCGATGACTCTGCCCGAAAGCCATGCGCCACACATACTCAATATAACTCTGCTCGGAATTAAAAGCGAAACCCTGCTACACTATCTTTCCTCGCTTGGAATATTCGTTTCAAGCGGCTCGGCTTGCTCTTCAAATTCAACCCACGTATCCTCGGCCCTTACGGCATACGGAAAAAGCGAGAGTGAGGCTGACTCATCAATAAGAATCAGTTTTTCAAAGGATAATGAAAAAGAGGACGTTGACGCACTTTGCGACGGTCTTGCCTCTGCTATTTCAAGACTTGCGAGGAAGAGATAATATGGCACAGATTACACTAATAAGCGTTGGCTCGCTTAAAGAAGGCTACCTTCGCGACGCTGTAGCTGAATACAAAAAAAGGCTTTCACAATATGCAAAGGTCGATGAGATAAATTTGAAGGAAGTGCCAATCAAAAACGAAGATGATGCATCAGAAATTAAACGTGCGCTTGATTCCGAGGCCGAGAAAATTATTTGTGCAATTCCCAAAGACTCCTACAAAATAGCTATGTGCGTCGAGGGAAAGGAATACGATTCCCCCGCCCTCGCAAATTTTTTAGGCTCTGCGATAGACCAAAAGGGCAAAATCACTTTGATTGTCGGCTCGTCGCACGGTCTTTCGGATATCGTAAAGAGAGAATGTGATGCGAGGCTATCCGTATCAAAGCTTACCTTTCCGCATCAGCTTATGCGCGTTTTGCTTATGGAAACACTCTATCGTTGCTTTACCATACTTGCGGGAAAGAAATATCATAAATAACTAAAAAGGCATTTTGCTGTGTGACGGTATCAATCCGATTCACTATGCAAGATGCCTTTGATTTTTAATTAGATAATTTTGCCCGTCATTCTAATCTCATCAATGGTCTGCATTACCTTGAGAGCTTCCTCGTTTGAAATAGGAAATTCCTTGCCGAGAACTACGGACTCATAGAGATACGTCCAGGTGTGGTCGAGCTTATTGGTTTCCCATTCGCGCTCCTCCTCAATGAAGGGAAGCTGGATATCGGGTGCAAATCTTGCTCCGGCGGGAGTATGTATATCAGCCTCAGGATGCTCGATTTCGTGTCCTGGCTCAACGTATTTTATTTTGAATTTCTTTTTGTCGATATCTATAAGTGCTCCGCGTGAGCCGTAAACTATATACGCAGGCGGCGAGATTGCGGTTGCGCCGCTTATTAAAATCTCGACCAATCTGCCGTTTACACCGACAAAGCTTGCATTGACTACGTCCTCACAATCACCGGATGCAGCAATCTGGCGGATATCGGCAAACATTTTTGTATAGTCACCGCCGCAGAACTGAAGCGCCTGGTCAACGAGGTGAGGACCCCAGTTAAGAAGCTGACCACCGCCGTACTGCGAGAGAGTCTGCCAGTCGTGACGAAGGCTATAATTACCGGTCGCGCGCTTAACGTAATATACGTCGCCTAGAATGCCCGACTCAATAATTTCATTTACCTGCATAAACATTGCTTCAAAACGGCGGTTGTGTCTTACGTACAGACGGCGGCTGCCGTATTTTTTCTCAAGTTTTTTGCTGACATCCATAAGCTCGCGCGCCTGCTCGTATGTCATCGTTATAGGTTTTTCAAGAAAGACGATTTTTCCTGCTTCAAGCGCGGTCTTTGCATGAATAAAGTGGTCGCAGGAACGGGTTGCGATATCGATTACGTCAATATCGGGATCGCCTACCATATCCTCAATCTTATAATACGTTTTTGCGCCGAATTCCTCAGCAAACGCATTACGCCTGTCCTCTTCTATATCACAAACCGCAACAACCTTGATCATATCCTCCTTGCCCTTAAGCTCGGACATATGCATCGTGCGGCCCGCTCTTCCAAGTCCTACTATGCCAAGTCTTATCCGTTTTTCCATATCTTTATTCCCTTCTCATATTATTAAGCTTCGTTCTTCCATTTTTTGAGCACTGCCATACTTTCAGCAAGGTCAAGCTCGGGCTCACGCTTATGAGTATCATGCTCTATCATTACCCAGCCGTCAAAATTCTTGCGAACTGCGTTTTTGAATACGTATTCGTTATCAATGAAGAAATCCCCCTGCGCAAGACCGCAGAAATATCCTCTGTTTGACCAAACGGGATCATCCGGTGTACTACTCGTCTGCCAGCCCTTAAGATGATATGCAACTATTCTGTCATAATATTTGTCGGCAATATATCTTACGTCACCGCCGGCAACCGCAAGATGACCGGTATCCAAAAGAAGATTTACCCTTGGGCACTCTCGAAGCACCGTTTCAACCTGTTCCTGCGTTTCTGCAAGCGAGCCAAGATGGTTATGTACGGCAACCTTTACTCCGTATTTTTCCGCTGCGCGCGTCAATTTATCTACCTGACGAAGATAGGTTTCAAAGTTGTTGCGGTTAAGCCCCGATGCCCAAATATAATCACCGCCGAGAGCAGCCGTCCACTTTATAGCAAGCTCGTGATCATCATTATTACAGGTAGCAAAGCTCATCCCGCGCTTTTTAAGGAATGCTGCCTTATTAAGAGCATCCTCGGGGCTCTTAGGATAAATACGCTCAAGACCGTCAAACCCAAGCCCTCTTATCATTTCTATTCTGTCCTCGTAATCGTAGAGCCCGCCGTTCCAGACGAAAAGACCCCAGTCAGCAACACCAATTTTCATATTAGCCTCCGAATATGTATTTTGATTACTGTATTTATTATAAAGCTTTTCTTAAAAAACGCATATAGTTTTCTTCACAATATTGCGCCAAAAATCATACTATATTCATTTTTTTAAATTTAAATTCCCTTTATTTAGCTGGTTTTTTCATTTTTTTACTCATTTTTAATTCAAATTTCGGTTTTGCCATTGAAATCCGAGTTTTTTTCTGCTACACTAGTAAAAAAGCAAGGAGCAGGCTATGGAAACTGTATATAAGGGCGCAAGGATTTTGAACTTTGCAAATTATCATAAGCTGAAAATTCCCTCCCCTATTACGAGGCGAAAAATTACGTATGCGGACATCACCTTTTTGTTTGAGGGCGAGCTTCATTACAAGCTTAACGATGAATACATACGCTTAAAGGCAGGAGACGCGATAATCTTTCCGACGGGCTCTGTAAGAGAGCGCTTAAAGACCGACAAATACGCGCGATATGCCAGCTTTAACGTAATTTTTCCCGACGGTGTCGAAAGTAGCCTTAGCGGAAAAATCAAGAATGCCGTGGATTCAAGCACGTCTCTTCTCATAGACAGAATCGAAGAGGATTTGAAATATCTCTCCTCGCGCAGCTCGGACAAGTGCCTTTCTATCTTTTTTTACCTTTACTACCGTCTTTCCGAAAGCGCAGAGAGCAACGAAAACCCCCACTACAAGAATATAAAGCAGTATATCTACGCGCATCTTGCCGAAAAAATCACCCTCTCTGACATAGCGGAAAGCTGTCACCTTGTTGAAAGATACATCTGCACTCTCTTTAAAAAGCACTCCGGAATGACTCTTACCGAATATATCACAAAAGAGCGCGTAAAGCTTGCCAAAAGGCTTATCGTAACCTCCGACCTGTCGCTTTTTGAGATCGCGTCGGCATGCGGTTTTTCGGATTACAACTACTTTTCGCGCTCCTTTAAAAAAATAGCCGGTATGACCGCCACAGCCTACAAGAAAACCAAGAGAGCTATGAGCTGAAAACAAAAAAGCTTCGCACGGCATCTACCCTTTGGGGAAGTTGACGTGCGAAGCTTTTTTATTATGTATTAAAGCATTGTCTGAGTATCGTTGGGGTCGCCCTCGCGAGCGAGCTTATATTCCTCCGACCAATCGAGGTCGCGGTATTTTTCGCCTCTCGGGTCGGTTTTTATCCACTCGACGAGCATATCGAGCATCTCTTCCGTCCAGGTAGCTCTGTCAATCTGCGCAGTGGTAAATTTATTCTGCGATATCATCTCAAAGCCGAAATCATCCTTAACGTGAGTCTTCTGCGCGCCCTCGACAACCTCTTTTACAAGGTGGCTCGGAATGAAGAGGACACCGCCTCCCGCGCCGTAAACTATATCGCCCGGCAATACCGTTGCTTTGCCGATTCTTGTGATGCCGTTAAAATCCTTTATAACGAAATCGCGTATGGGCGTTGGGTCGATTCCGCGGTAGTAGACCTGAACGTCGGGTACAGCCTTCATCTGCTCAACGTCGCGCACACCGCCCCAAATTACACCGCCACCGGTTTTGGTTTTTGTTTTGATTGCGGTGGTTAGGTTGCCGCCAAGGAATGTTCCTTTATATATTTTATCGTACATATCGACTACAACAACGTCACCCTCTACGAGCGAGTCTACAACCCATTGATTGAAGTTACCCTTTCTGCCCTCTGCCTTGCCTATATCGAACATAACGTCAAGAAGGTCGGGGCGGGTAGGAACGTAGGTTGCCGTAACTGCTCTTCCGATAAGCTTTCTGCCGTCATTGTGAAGGGTTTTGAGGTCGCCTTCAAACTGACTTTCGTAACCTTTTAAAAATATAGGCTTCCAAAGCTCCTCAAGCGTCATTTTTTTCATCTGCTCAAGATATTTATCCTCGACTCTCGGTCTGCCGTCCGGAAATCTCTCGCCTTTCCAAAGGGGAGTCAATGCAATTATTTCTTCTCTTGAATTGAATTTCATAATTTATACCACCTGTATTAGATACGTTGAATTTGCAGTAAGCTTTAGTTTTATCGGTTTTCCGTCGTATTCCCTCTCAACTATCGGTTTCATTCTGCCCTCTTCTCTGAGCATTTTCTTTTGCTCATCGGTCGGATTTTTGAGCGCGTCCATTTTCTGCGCAAGTCTATACGGGTTTGTGGTTTCCTTATCGATGCAATATACGATAAGTTTCTTTCCTGCGAGGTTTTCCTCAAACTCAAGACTCTCCTCATACTCGGGAATATCCTCGTCAAAGTTCTTTGAGCAATAAGTAAGAACTACCGAGTGCTCGCCGAGCTCGTTTTTGGTCGGAACAACCCAAAGATTTTCATTCTGACCGTCAACATCAAGAAGATATTTGCCAAGCTTTGATGCCATAAGGTGAGCATTGTAAATCGGCTTTGCAAAATGGTTAAGGGTGAAGAAATTGCGGAATCCCGAGAAATCAACAACCATTTCGTGCTGACCCGACAGACAAATCATAAGCTTTGCAACGTTTGGATCCTCGTCGATAAATCTGCGTATAAGCTTGATGTAGTAAGCCGAGCAAACCTCGTTTTCTCTTGCCCAGAATGCAGGACATTCCTCAGCGTTCCAATATCCGTGCGAGCACATGCCCCACTCGTCTATTACGACCTCCTTATCCTCAAATCCGACCTCCTTTATTATATCAAGATAAACCTTGTGGTTTACTATATTGTTCTCGGGGTCAAAGCGGCTCTCTCCTCTGAGTAAAAATTCGGGATAAGTGCCGTAATTATGCACCGCTATATAGTCAAGGCGCAAATCCTTTTTCTTTACGAATTTCAAAAATTCTCTCAAAAACCTGCTCTGATTTGCAAGCGCGGGTCCGCCGATTTTAAGCTCGTTTGATGCTCTGAGAAGTCCCCTTGTAAAGCTCTCGTACATATTGCAGTAGGCGTCTATACGGGCATCCATCTCCGAAAAAGGAAGATGATTTAACATAAAGTGATTCAAATCAGGCTCGTTAAAGCAATGAAGATACCAGCGAGAAACAACGTCGATACCAAATTTTTCTATATTATGCTTCGTGTATTCGTAGCACACGTCCTCCCAAACCGAATAATCCTTCGGAGGCATTGAGTTCCACAGCTTTCCTTTATAACGCGTTTTGTTCTTTGAAACCGAGCTTTTGTGTTCTACCGACTCTGCAATGCAATCGGGCATTCCGCCGTATGCAATTACGAGGTCGTATCCCTTTTCAATAAGATAGGAAAGGCGAAGGTCGCTCACTCTGAAATCGTACTTTATCTCCCCCTCTTCCCCAAGATACACGATATCCTCTAGCATTGCGTAAACGCGGACGGTGTCTATCGACTTATCGTCGGATATTCTGTCAAGTATTCTTCTGCCCCATGAGTCCTCAACCGCATCGGTCGGGTGAAAAAGGCAGCCGCTCCAAAATCTTTTCTGTTCTCTTATTATTTCGTTTTTGATTTTAATCATTTTATAACTCCATAATTCGTTTTAGTATTTCACCTGTATTAGATACGTTGAATTTGCAGTAAGCTTTAGTTTTATCGGTTTTCCGTCGTATTCCCTCTCAACTATCGGTTTCATTCTGCCCTCTTCTCTGAGAATCCTTTTTTGCTCGTCGGTAGGATTTTTAAGCGCATCCATTTTAACGGCAAGTCTGTAAGGATTGGTAGTTTCCTTATCTATGCAATACACAAGGAGTTTCTTACCGACAAGGTTGTCCTCAAATTCCAAGCTCTCCTCGTATTCGGGAATATCCTCCTCGAAGTTTTGCGAGCTGTACGCAAGCATTACCGAATGCTCATCCTTTTCGTTTTTGGTAGGAACAACGGCAAGATTTTCGTTCTGACCGTCAACATCAAGAAGATATTTGCCAAGCTTTGATGCCATAAGGTGAGCATTGTAAATAGGCTTTGCAAAATGGTTAAGAGTAAAGAAATTGCGGAATCCCGAAAAATCCTCGGTCATTTCATGCTGACCCGAAAGGCATATCATCAGCTTTGAAAGATTGGGGTCTATATCTATAAATCGTCTAATAAGCTTTGTGTAATACGCCGAGAAGACCTCGTGCTCTCTCACCATAAGCTGGGGACACTCCTCAAC
>SVRU01000123.1 GCA_015064665.1 Oscillospiraceae bacterium | reverse complement strand
TCGGCGGATACTATCTTTGCGAGAATACCCGTTACGGGTGTCAAGAAATTGCCGTACAGCAAAGCCTCGTAAAGATAGTATCCGCCGATGCAAACCGCAGCTGACGGCAAAAGCGCAAGCAAATTCCGAGCTGTTATTACCTTCTTTTTCTTATTAGTGAAAAAGAGAGCTGTCACGGCTTTGATGACAACCGAGCCCGGTGCCCATATTGCAAATCCGGTAAGGCAATCGGCGAGCATCGCGCCCCCTGCCCCGACAAGCATCGCATACTGCCACGGCAAAATACAAGCCGAAAGATAAATTATACCGTCACCGACGTGAATATATCCGTTGATTGTCGGAATATGCAAATATGCGGTAACCACAAAAACGAGAGTCGTAAAAATTCCGGCGACGCACACCCTTTTCACGCTTATGTTTTTCATCGAATTCCCCTGAAGCCTATTTTATTTTTTACCAATTATATCACACAATTTTTGCTTTTTCAATATTTTTAGGCGTCTTTATCATTTTTTAGAAAATAGAGTTGAACTTCGTTAAAATTTATGCTATAATGTTCAAAGATTTCTGTAAAAAAGACAATTACGGAGGAAATAATGAATAAGCTGAAATCTTTATTTCAAATATTCATATCCATGATGAAAATAGGTGTTTTCACCTTCGGCGGCGGATATGCTATGATAAGTCTTCTCGAAAATGAATTCGTTTCGCGCAAAAAGTGGATAGAAAGCGACGAATTCCTCGACCTCGTCACAATTGCGGAATCAACTCCCGGCCCTATCGCAATCAACTGTTCCACCTACGTAGGATACAAACGTGAGGGAATCTTGGGCGCTGTTTTCGGAACGCTTGGAATGTGTATTCCCTCTTTCACTATTATTTTTGTGATTTCGGTCTTCTTTGACAGATTTATGGAAATTACCTGGGTTGCTTCCGCCTTCAGCGGAATACAGGTGTGCGTAATCTACCTCATTCTTTCCGCAGGATACAGAATGTTTAAAAAAATCAAAAAGAATGCCTTCAATCTCACGGTTATTTTTATCACCTTTTCGGCGATGGTCGCCTTCTCGCTCTTCGCGGTGAGATTCTCTACCATTTTCTACATTCTCATCTTCGGCGTACTCGGACTCTCAATATACTTAGCCAAAGAGTTTAAATCCAAAAAGAGCTGCGAGGAGGATAAAAAATGATTTATCTTGAACTTTTTCTCGTATTTCTCAAAATCGGAGCTGTCGCATTCGGCGGCGGTTACGGAATTATCGCCTTCATAAGAGATGAATGTCTTGTCAACGGATGGCTCGGCGAGGATGAGCTGCTTAATTTCATAGCCGTCTCGGAATCCACACCCGGCCCCATTGCTGTTAATATGGCAACCTTCGTCGGCTCGTCGCAGGGCGGCATACTCGGCGCAGCCGTCGCCACGCTTGGCGTTGTTCTTCCCGCATTTATCGTCACGGTGCTTATCGCAACCGTGCTTACGCATTTTCTTAAATACGGCGCAGTCAAAGCAACTCTCGGCGGTATCCGCCCCGCAATAGTCGGTCTTATTCTCGCAACCGCCACCACGATGTTTTTAAGCATCATATTCAGTATCAAGACCGTAAGCTCTGCCCCCGTGTTCGATTATAAGGCGCTTATAATCTTCGGAATTGTAATGCTGATTCCGTTTATATATAAAAAGCTGGTCAAAAAATCCCTCTCGCCGATACTTCTGATTGTTTTGTCCGGCGTGTTTGGAGTTGTTTTCTACGGAGTTTAGTTTTTCATCTAAAAACGGCGATTCTCGCTTTTGAGAACCGCCGTTTTTATTTTCATTATTTATACCCGTACATAAGCCAGAGGTAAATATACGCCGGGATTATTGCCGCAAGGGTAAAGGGAATTCCAATTTTGAAAAAGTCGGAATTTTTGACGGTGTATCCCTCTTTTCTAAGGATGCCGATACCCGTGATATTTGCGGATGCGCCTATGGGTGTGCAGTTTCCGCCGAGGGTCGCGCCCGAAAGAAGTCCGAAGTAAAGCACCGTCGGGTCAATGCGGAGCGTACTTGCAAGACCGCCTATTACGGGAATCATGGTTGCAACGTAAGGGATGTTATCGATAAATGCCGAGATAAGAACCGAGCCCCAGACGATAACCGTGTAAAGCAGGAAGACGTTTCCTCCACCCGCCTTAGCAAGAAGCTTTGCCATGGCGTCTATGACACCCATCTCGGAGATTCCGCCAATCATTAGGAAAAGTCCGAGAAGAAGTCCTATCGTCTGGAAATCAATCTCCTTAAGCGGAGAGATAATAGCATCCATGTTTTTCTTTTTCGCGAAGTTATAAACAAGTCCGATAACGAGGAGCACGCAGCAGATAAGACCGTTTGTGATACTTGGCTTATTCGGAACGAATGATGCTCCGATAAGAAGTACGATAATTCCGAGCAAGAGATACGTGGGAACGAAATCGGTTACCTCAGTACGAGTTTTTGCCTTCGGTATAGGAGATTTTTCCTTGCGGAACAAAAACGCAAGAATAAACGCAGAAAGAACTGCGCCAAGCTCAACGGCAAAGAAAATACCGGGTCTTCCCTTATACCAGAAAAAGTCTATAAAGCTCATATCAAGCGCCGAGCCGAGCATAATCGCGGTGGTGTCGCCGACAAGTGTCGCCGCGCCCTGAAGATTCGACGAAACCGCAACTCCGATTATAAAGGGAACGGGGTTGGTTTTAAGCTTTTTGCATATTTCGAGTGCGACGGGCGCAATCATAAGCACCGTAGCAACGTTGTCGATAAATGCCGAAATAACTCCGGCAAAGAGCGACATTGAAATTGCCGCCCACATTACGTTGGGGACTTTTTCCATAATCAAGTCGGCCAGAAGCTCGGGCATCTTACTCTCTATAAAGAGTGCAACTATACCCATCGTTCCGGCTATCATAAGAAGAACGTTGAAGTCAATCGAGCCGAAGATGTCTTTAAGCGGAAGCATTCCCGTTACTATAAATATAAGTCCGGATGCAATAGCTATATACGGTCTGTATTTGCTGAAAATCAGCATCAGAACGTAGGTTACAGCAAAAAGTGCGAGTGCCAAATACATTTTTTGTCCTTTTCATAAATTATATTTTTAACGTAGGACAGTATAGCATATTTCGCCGTTTTTTTCAATAGCTTTTTGTTTTTCGACAGAAAAAATCGACAAATACGCAGAATTTAGCACCGCACATATTACTTTAATTAGTTAAAATATTAAAATCTTTAATAAATAGCTTGACTTTTGCACGCCAAAGTGATATTATATATGTATACTTTAGAAAAATAAAGTAAAATAAACGACAGAAAAGGAATATTACGATGAAAAAGATTTTGACATTGATTCTCTGTGTTGTTCTTATGGCAACCTGCCTCGTATCCTGCGGCAGCGACTACTCGGACCTCGAGATTGTCGACCTCGGACTTGAAAGAGAGAATTTCGGAATTGCCTTCCGCGAAGGCTCTGATATGACAAGAAAGGTTGAGGATATCACCCTTCAGCTTATAAAGGACGGCCTTTTTGAAGACCTCTCCGAAGCGTATGAGGTTGGAGCGGTTACCGAAAGCGAATACGTTCCCTCGGCTGACCCTGCACCGGAAGCGGCGACTG
>SVRU01000122.1 GCA_015064665.1 Oscillospiraceae bacterium | reverse complement strand
AAGAATAGATTTTTTCATAGACAAGCTGAATTTTTCGAGAAATATGCGGATATTTAAGAAAAATTCGGTGATGTATATGGGAAAATATATCTTTTAAAACCTTATGAGTTCGATTCTCTTACGGCTAATCCATAATAATAACAAAGAACAAAATCAGAGCGGAGAAACTGTGCTTTTTACGGTATCTCCGCTCTTTTTTGGTTATTTCGTCATCTTTTCCTGCTTCACCTTGTGGTCGATTACGTGGCGCGATGCGAGCTCGCGGTGTACGTCCTCAACCGTAATTCCCATCTCGGTCATAAGCACCATTACGTGATAAGCAAGGTCTGCAATCTCATATACCGTTTCCTTTTTATCGTCCGCCTTACCCGCAATAATAACCTCGGTGCATTCCTCACCGACCTTTTTAAGAATCTTGTCAATACCCTTTTCGAAAAGGTAGGTGGTATAAGAGCCCTCGGGCATCTTTTCTTTTCTGTCAAGAAGAAGTCCGTAAAGCCCTTCGAGTGAAAACTCCGAAAGCTCCTCGCTTTGATACACCGGCTTTGTAAAACAGGAGTCGGTACCCGTGTGGCACGCAGGTCCGTCCTTTTCAACTACAACGACAAGTGCATCACCGTCGCAATCCGCGGTTATTGAAACTATATGCTGATAATTTCCGCTCGTCTCGCCCTTAAGCCAAAGCTCCTGTCTTGAGCGGCTGAAAAAGCAGGTAAGTCCCTTTTCCATAGAAATCTTAAGGCTTTCCTTATTCATATAAGCGACTGTCAGAACCTTTTTGGTTATTGAGTCAACGACAACGGCGGGAATAAGTCCCTGTTCATCAAATTTAAGCTCGTCAATATTCAACATATCTAATGTTACTCCTAATCACAATCTTACAATTATTCCTTCTTCTGCCATTCTGCGCTTAAGGTCAAGAATTTCGACCTCGCCAAAATGAAAAATCGATGCCGCAAGTCCCGCGTCTATATCGGGTATCTCGCGAAAAAGCTTTACAAAGTCGTCAGCGCATCCTGCTCCGCCCGAGGCGATTACCGGCACCTTGACGACTTCTCTGACTGCCTTCAGCATTTCGATATCGAATCCGCGCTTTACTCCGTCCGTGTCAATCGAATTTACGACGACCTCGCCCGCGCCCATATTAACGCATCTTTTTATCCAGGAGATAGCCTCCATACCCGTGTCAACTCTTCCGCCCTTGGCGAAAACGCGGAATTCTCCGTCAACCCTTTTAACGTCGGCTGAAATAACGACGCATTGGTCGCCGTATTTACGCGCCGCCTCGGTTATCAGCTCGGGGTTTCTTATCGCGCCCGAATTGACACTCACCTTATCCGCTCCGCACTTTAAGACTCTGTCAAAGTCGTCGACGGTATTAATTCCGCCGCCGACCGTCAGGGGAATAAATATCGTGCGCGCGACCTCCGTTAAAATATCGGTAAATAACGCGCGTCCCTCAGCAGATGCCGTGATATCGTAGAAAACAAGCTCGTCAGCACCCGAGTCGGAATAGTGTTTTGCAAGCTTTACGGGAGAGGAAACGTCGGCAAGTCCGAGAAAATTCACTCCCTTTACAACCCTGCCGTCCTTAACGTCGAGGCATGGTATAATTCTTTTAGTTATCATATTCTTTTGCTACCTTTACAGCGTCGGATATACTGACGGCGCCCGTATAATAAGCCTTGCCTATTATCGCGCCGTACATATTCATTTTTGCAAGCTCGCGCACGTCGTCAAGACTTGACACGCCCCCCGACGCAACGATATCTAGCACGTATTTTTCGGAAAGCTCCTTATACATTTTAAGGTTTGTTCCGCGCATCGCTCCATCCTTTGAAATATCGGTGCATATAACGGTTTTTACACCGAGCTTTTGCATCTTTTCGAAGAAGGCGTCAAGGGTATATTCGGATTTTTCGACCCAACCCTTAATTGCTATGTAACCATCCTTAACGTCGGCTCCGACGGCTATTTTATCGCCGTATTTTGAAATTGCGCTTTTAAGAAATTCTTCATCGTTAACCGCCGCAGTACCAAGTATTGCACGCGATACACCGCGCTCAAAATATCTCTGAAGCACCTCCATCGTGCGAATTCCGCCGCCAATCTCGACGAAAAGACCGCTTTCTTCCGCGATTTTTCGAACGACGTCGATATTCGGGGTAGTTCCGTCCTTTGCGCCCTCAAGGTCAACTACGTGAATAAACTCCGCGCCCGAAGCCTTAAAATCGAGAGCAATCTCGACGGGATTATCGCTGTATACCGTCATCTCCTGATAATTACCTTTGTAAAGTCTGACGGCCTTTTTATCAAATAAATCTATTGCAGGAAATATATACATATTCTGTTCCTTTTTATTCCGAAATCACCATTCGGCAAACGCTCTGAGAATTGAAAGACCAACCTCACCGCTTTTTTCGGGATGAAACTGAGTTCCCGAAATGTTATCAAGCGCAACGGCGGCGGTAAGCTCTTCGCCGTATTCACAGCTTGCGAGAAGGCTTTCTTCGCAGTCGGTCGCAAAGTAGGAATGCACGAAATAAACGAAATCCTTTTCCTTAACGTATTTAAAAATCGGATGCCGTTTTTTTATATTAAGACTGTTCCAGCCTATATGCGGAATCATAAGCTCCTCGGGAATCACACCGTTCATTGCAACGACCCGTCCCGAAAGCAATCCGAGACCTTCGTGCTCACCGTATTCAAAGCTCTTCTCGAAAAGCATCTGCATACCAAGACATATTCCGAGAAGCTTTTTGCCTCGGCGCGCCTCTTCAACTATAACCTTATCGAGTCCCGACTCCGAAAGCTTGCGCCTTGCATCAGAAAACGCACCGACTCCGGGAAGGATTATCTTTTCGGCCTGCCTTATTACGTCGGCGTCACCCGTCACAACGCAATCGGCGCCGATTGCCGAAAATGAAGAAACAAGAGAAAACAGATTTCCGACACCGTAATCAACGATAGCTATCATCAGATAACTCCTTTTGTCGAGGGTATTTCGTCGGCAAATCTCGAATCAAGCTCGGTTGCCTCGCTGAGCGAGCGCGCAACAGATTTAAACGCTCCCTCAATTATATGGTGAGAGTTCTTACCGGCAAGGCTCCTTATATGCAGATTTATTTTTGCTTCACGGACGAATGCCATAAAAAATTCCTCGCAAAGCTCGGTATCAAAGTCCCCAACTCTTGCCGTCGGAATCTCAAGCGCGTATCCGAGATAATCCCTGCCCGATATATCAACCGCAGAGAGTATCAGCGCTTCGTCCATGGGAAGAATCCTGTCGCCGTATCTCTTTATGCCCTTTTTATCTCCGAGAGCCTCAAGAAAAGCCTTTCCAAGACATATTCCCACGTCCTCGACCGTGTGGTGATAATCAACCTCAACGTCGCCAATACATTTCACGTCAAGGTCATAGTGCGCGTGTTTTGCAAAAAGCGTAAGCATATGGTCAAAAAAACCGCAACCCGTGTCAATATTTGACCTGCCCGAGCCGTCAATCGAAAGCCTAAGCTCTATATCGGTTTCGGCGGTTTTTCTTTTTATTTCAGAGGTTCTCATTTTTTGCTCTCCCTAAGAATAATCCTGATTTTTTCAAGAAGCGCATCCATATCGCCGCGAGTTCCAACGGTAATACGGTTGGAACTCGCGGCGATAT
>SVRU01000033.1 GCA_015064665.1 Oscillospiraceae bacterium | reverse complement strand
CTCAATCCGAGAGTCAGATTTGATTAAAATACTGAAAGCCGCCAAGTCGAAAAAACTTGGCGGCTTTACTATATAAAAATATAATTTTACGAAAAATCAAAATAAATAATTATAGAACACCTATAACCCTACCGCAACAGTAAACGCTATCGTTCTCACCGATGCGAATAGGCTTATACTTCTCATTATGAGAGAGCAAACACTGGTTACCAAGCTCCTTGATATAAACGTTACCGTTCACAACGAATATACCAACCTCGCCGATATTGACGGAATCGCACTTTTCAACAAAGACCTTATCCCCATCGTGATAGGTAGGCTCCATACTGTCACCGCCAACGGAGATCACAAAGTCAGCCTGTTCTGCCTCTGCGCTTTCGGGGACGAGAAGCTCCTCTGCCAGCTCGCTATCGAGAATGTTACCTGTATCTGCAGATGCCGGCATAGCAAACCAATCGATCTTCAGCATACGAGGCTTGGGCTTCTTCAAGGAGAGCCTTACTCGCTTGTATTCGCTGTCTATAACATAATCAACAACATCTTTACCGTGCTCGTCAAGGGCGCGGTATTTTTGTAGCATTGTCCACTCGGTAGCGGTAGGGCGTTGTGCCATGGACTTGCATCCGATCAGCTCGTCAGCAGATACACCGAGCAGGTCACAAAGCTTCGCCAATTTATCGCAATCAGGGCGACCAATACCTTTCTCCCAGTTATAGATAACTCTGCCCGAGCTCTCACCAAGTGCGTCAGCAATGTCCTGCTGAGTCATGCCTTTTATATTACGGTATTTCTTTATTTGTTCACCAATAAAGCTCATACGGATATACCTCCAATTGTATTGCTGATTTATTTTACAATATTTCCTTGTAGTTGTCAAGAGAAAACTCCAAAAACGTTATATAAAACCATTGACAATACAATATACTTGTGATATAATGTCAAATACCAAAGATGGTTGGAAATCGGCTTGAAGTATGTTTGTTCAACGTGCAAAAACGATTACGCAGTAAACAAATAAAAAGTGGAATTTGAGATGTTTTTTCACGGAGATGCTCAAAATCACCGATTTCTGATTTCAAAGCAGGATAAAGGCGTGCGACATTGCCCGCCATTCACAGCGACCGGCAACGCCGTTCGCGAGCTTTAACGAGATTTAAGGCGATTTGAAGAGCTTTGTCAAATTTGACGCGCGTTACATGAGTGCACTATTTCGAAAAACGCGTGCACGGGTTTTGGAGAAACTTTTTGCGTATTCTCTCATTGTTCTTGAAGCAATTTAAAATACTTTTTATAAGAATGCTTCGATTTTCTGCGCATTGATTGAAAAGTTCTTTTGTAAAACAACAACTTTTTTGCAAATAATTTCGATGGAGGTTGAAAAATTAAGATGACTTTTAAGAATTTCTTGAAGCGTGTAAACGCACCGCTTCACGATAACCGCACCGTTCTTCGCGAGGGCGAAGACATAGAGGATTGGGAAGAAGTTCAGCGCAAACAGCGTGAAAAGGAAGCCATCCGCAAAGAGATCGCACGCTGTCTTCTGCCGGATATCGTAGCTTACTTTGAATCTGAGCAGGGGCAGAGAGATTTCGCCGAATGGAAAGCGGGGCAGGAAGCCGCTAAAAAGGAAAAGAGCGAGGTCGCATGACCTCGCTCCTAAACGGCTCAAATTGAACAATTAATAGTAAAAAACAAATCCGAACCAATTTCGATTTACGAAATAGTTCGGATTTGTTACGTTTGGTGACCCGTACGGGAATCGAACCCACGTTACATCTGTGAGCAAAAGAAAACAGCCTATAATGGCTATTTTCTTGCCGCGATACCCCGCAAAGCAAGAAGTTTTGAAGCGAGCCTTGTGCGAGCGCGCAAAACGACTATGTGACCGGGGTGGGAAAGGGGCGTCGGCCCTATGGGAAGAAAAAGAAATAAAAAAGCACTGCTTTTGCAGTGCTTCTTATCTGGTGAAGCTACACTTCCCAAATCCGAACCGAGGTTATGTATAAACTCGACTAATTGGTCGAGTTTCAGGGTCTTTTCTTTTTCGCGATAATTAAAAGAAATAACAAGTCTGTCATCATAAAGAACAATGGAGTGCAAAAAGCTGTCGATGACTTTCTGCCTTTGCTGCTGCATAGATAAATCCATATTTTTGAACTTATCGAAGATATACCATATCTCTTCTTCTGTTACAAGACGGTTTTCCAGTTGCTCTCTGCAAATATCACCTTTAATGCGTTCTTCCTCTGCTTCAAGTTCCTCAAGACGTACCTTTGTGGAACGAGTGAACACACCCATTTCAATAGCTTTAACGATATTTTCAATAGATACGCGAACATCTGAAAGTTGGCGTTCAAGCGCGGGAATCACTGTATTTTCTGCTTTTTGCAGTTCCATAATACGAACCGCGATTTTGTGCAGATCATCGTCATTCATAAGCGTTTTCATTATCAACTTAAGTGCAACTTCTTCTATCCATTCTTTGCGGACGGATTTTTTGTCGCAAACGTGTTTCTTTGCACCTGCACATTTGTAATAACGATATATATTACCGTTGCGTTTCTGTCCGCTTTCGCCCACCATCATAGCGTTACAATGACCGCAGAAAAGTTTTGTCGTAAGCAGATAATCTTCTTTTGCTTTTTTACGTGCAGGGGCGCGTTTGTTAGTTTCGATAAGCTCATTTGCACGGTTGAAAATGTCCTCGGGAACGATTGCAGGAACACCTCCGGGAGTAACCATGCCATTATAATGATATTCTCCGATATAGTTTCGATTTTTCAGCATATGGCGAAAACTATTTTTATTGAACTTGTTTCCTTTAGCAGTTCGCAGACCGCGCTCGTTCAAATCATTTATGATATCTGTAATGCTTTCTCCGCTGGTGTATCGCTTGAAAATTTCAAGAACAATGGGGGCTTTTTCCGTATCTAATTGATAATGTTTTTCTTTATCTATCACGTAGCCGTAAGGAACGATGCTGCCGTTGAACTGGCATTTGAGCGCGTTTTCGGTATGACCTCGCGTAACTTTTTCGGCAAGGTCGGCGGAATAGTATTCCGCCATACCTTCAAGAACAGATTCAAGTATAATTCCTTCGGCTCCATCGGAAATTGCTTCTGTGGCGGAAACAACACGCACATTATTCTTTTTGAGCGCGGCTTTGTATTTTGCTGAGTCGTAACGGTTTCTTGAAAATCTGTCCAGCTTCCAAACGATTACCACGTCATATGCCTTGCGTGCACTTTCGCGTATCATTCTTTGAAATTCGGGACGGTTATCCGTTTTGGCAGAAAAAGCTCTGTCTATATAATTTTCCACGATGTGTATGTTGTTTTTTCTTGCAAATGAAGCACACTCACGAAGCTGACCTTCGATAGATTCTTCGCGCTGATTATCCGAGGAATAGCGTGCATATATAACTCCTGTCATAAAATCACCTCTTTCAAGTTAATTTTAACAAAATAAAGATGTACGTGCAAATGTGTGAAATAACTTTTTTTATTCCTTAACTTCGGTGCAAATTGCGACGAGGTTAAGGAATAAATTTTTTAAAAGGGGTCAAAAGATGACCCCTTTATGTTGTAAAATCAAGTTGGCGGAGAGCATTTGCTTTAGTGCTAAATCCATTACAATAGGAATGGTACGCATTACGAAAAGAAAAAATATTATATAAACTATGTGAAAAGGAGATGCTTATGGCAGAATACGGATACGTGAGGGTTTCCTCACTCGACCAAAACGAAGACAGACAAATGATCGAACTACAGAAAAAGCAAATTCCAGAAAAGAATATCTATATGGACAAACTTTCAGGAAAGAATTTTGAGCGACCTGCATACAAAAGGCTATTCAAAAAACTTAAGCAAGGAGATTTGTTATATATTATGTCGATTGACCGCTTGGGCAGAAACTACGTTGAAATACAAGAGCAATGGCGGATATTGACTAAGGATAAAGGCATTGATATTGTTGTTCTCGATATGCCCTTGCTGGATACAAGAACGGGCAAGGATTTGATGGGAACGTTCATAAGTGATTTGGTATTGCAAATTCTCTCTTTTGTTGCACAGAACGAAAGAGAGAACATAAAGAAGCGCCAAGCACAAGGTATAGCGGCGGCAAAGGCAAGAGGCGTTAAGTTTGGGCGACCGGAAAAGCCTGTACCTGACAATTTTGGTGACATAGTCAAACGATGGGAGAAAAAAGAGATAAAGATATCCGATGTGGCGAGAATTTGTGATATGAGTGAGCCTACTTTTTATAGAAGACTGAGAGAATATAGGCTGATGGGGAAAATAAACTAAATTGTGAATAATTTGTAAACAAATGAAAATTTATGCGCAAAATTGTCTTTCTCAAGCAACTTACTATATGGAGGGTGTAAAAGAAGTTTTAAGAAATACGGGCTTTTTGTCGTAAAACATAATTTTTACTATCAAAAAGTAGACATTATGATAGCGACAATATTTGTGGAAAATTTTCTTAAAAATGCTGAAATCAACTGATAAAATGACTTTTTTACAAGCAATAATAGCGGTTTAAATACCTAAATTTAATATTACACATTTTCATACGAACATTTAAGAAATGTCTACTTTTTGAAAAATATACAAAATTCTTACAATACATTTGATGTTCGTTCTTATCGGTGATATAATTAAATCTATGTGTTATAATTGCAAATATTGTTGTATCACAAAGGAGAAGCACTATGTTAATGTTTTATCTAACCATGCTTGATGATGAAGCAGATAGGTTGGTTTTTGGACAAATATATCTAAACTGTGCTAAGGATATGTATAAACGTGCATACCGAATTCTTCATAAAAAAGAGGATGCGGAAGATGCAGTTCAAGATACTTGGGAATATGTTTATGAAAATATTCACTTATTTCGGAACATGGAAGAAATAAGGAGAAAGGCATACATTTTAGGTATTGTAAAAAATCAATCTCTCATGATTTTACGCCGAAAAAGAAGGGAGGCGCGTATTTTGTGCGATATTGACGAGGTCGATGAAACAAGTTTGATCGATGATAGGGAACTTTATGACATTTGTGGAGATTACGATAAGGCTATTGTGAGGGAATGTATTGAAATGTTAGGCGAACCTTATAGCGATGTATTGCTCTATTACTATTATCACGAACACACTTTGAAAGAAATATCGCGAATAATGAATTTAAACGAAAGTACAGTTGGTTCCCGTTTAACTCGTGGACGGGAAAAACTTATACGGTTACTCACCAGGAGGGGATTACATGACTGATAAAGAACAAAAAGGTAAGGAGATATTAAAAGAAGCGCTTGGCGACTATGAGCTTTCTTTTGATGAAAAATATCCTCCGGAAGAAATGGACGTTGTTTTTTCGAAAAAATATCAGAAAAACATAGATAGGATGTTATCCGGTAAACAAAAAAGTTATCCCAAATTTCTTAATACCTCATGGAAACGTGTGGCTGCTTCTATAGTTGTGGTTGCAATGGTATTCGGAGGTTCTATGACAGTCAAGGCATTCCGCGAACCGGTGGTTGAGTTTTTCACAAACATATACGAAAAAATTGTAGAAATCTTTTTCGACGACGAAGATATCGCAAAAGCTCCTTCTGAAATCGAAACTGTTTATACTCTCGGGTATATCCCCGAGGGGTATGAATATGATACATTTTATTCCAATGAAGTGTCTATAAAAATTACCTGGATTAATGAAAATAATCAAATTGTTTTTTGCCAATATGTTTTAGACGGAAGAACGGCTTTGGATAATGAAAATACAAATTACCAATATATTTATATAGATGATATAAAGGTTGTCGTGACAGAGAAAAATGGAAAAAGAAGCCTGTTTTGGAATACGGATGAATATGCGTTTTCATTGGATATAAATGTTGATGTTTCAGAGGAAGAGTGGATCACGATTATAAAATCTATAGTAGAAAAAGAATAATAATTTATTGGAGAAGTAGAAATGAAAAGAAAACTTTGTCTTATCTTGAGTTGTATTCTTGTTTTAGTAGCGATTATTCCAACTTTTGTATTTGCAAGTGATGTTAGCTTGTTTAATAATAATACAAGTCGCAATTACACATCGTTCACAATAACTGATAGTGGTGAAGCTCGTGTAGCATATCAATATGAAGGTTATTCTGATATTACAACAGGTGCAGAAATTACGATAAAAATTGAAAAACGTAATTTTCTCTTCTTCTGGACGGATGTTGTAGAAGAAACGATTGTTATAACAGGGGAAAGCTATATTGGTATGTATAAATATCAGCTTTCAAAAACAGGTACATACAAATGCACTGTTACGTACAGAGTTTCCGGTACTGGCGGTGCCGATGATGTGATTACATTTGAAGATACAAAAACTTATTAATATGTCAATTTATTTTCTCGAGAAATGATAATATTGAAATATATTGTAAGGGATGTGATTGAAACAACAAAAAACGTGCTATGGCACAAAATCATAGGAATATTGACAATTTATATTAAAATGAAAGGAATTTTTAATTATGAAGAAATTTATTTCTGTTATTCTTGCTACTATGGTTTTGACAGCAATGTTAACAGTTTCCGCTTTTGCTTATAATATGGGCACAGTGGCAGTATATCCTAATGGAGATTCCACACAGGCATTTATTGGTCGTGGTAGCTTGTGGACTGGTAACCCCAATTTGGGAGATGTTTTATATGCAAGTGTGACTTCTGAGAATAATGTTGCATATGACACTGTATCTGTAGCTGTTGCGTATACATTTTTTGATATAACGGCAGATATTCCGGGATACTATCAATCTCCTTGGAAATCTACTGCTAAAGCGAATGCTAAAACGGCTGAAGTATCTGTTGAGGTTGCTGACGGCAGAGTTGGTGATGATGGCAGAGGAAGATATGCGTTGGATGGCAACTATGCTCAAATGTGCCGCGACTATAATTACGGTAATGGCATGGGTGCATGCAGAAATGGCGAAAATTGCGCATATAACTGATAATTACTAAATTGGATAAATGCAACCACCATTTTTGGTGGTTGCATTTATAAACTTATTTGAGGTGATATATGAAAAAAATTGTTTTATATATGATTTTCTTGGTAATATTCTGCATTCAAATTTGTTCATGTAGTCAGATTATTGATAAAACCAGTATGGGAAGTGCAAAAAGTGATATTTGGAATAGTCCGATTGAATATACAAATGATAGATATATATATGTTGAAGAAAACGGATTTATTGTTAGATATGATACGGTAGCAAAAAAAAGTTCTATTTTATGCCCTGACCCGTTGTGTAAGCATGATGATAAATGTGTAATGAATAGAAAGGTTATTCGATTAATTACAGATAAAAACATTTATATGGTGGACTCACTTCTTACGAACTGTTTGTATAAATATGATTTGTCAAACAATAAGATGGAAATGATTTTTGAGACAGATGGTCAGATATTTTATCCGTATTCTATTGGAAATTATATTTATTTTTCTGCGAGCAAATATGAATATGACGATTATGGCAATTTATCGCAAGAAAATTGGCATATGTATCGAATAAATGAGAAAACTAATGAGATCGTTCAAATGTCTGAAGATACTATTCCAGATGCGATGACATGTTATAAATATAATGAATATCAAGACGAAATTATTTGGTATTATAATACAGTTTCGGGTACATTCTATATATCCACAGATTTTGATTTTAACGAAATTGAACATATAGATAGAGTTGTCATTCCGATTGATGGATATCACTATAAAATAGGATTTTCTAATGATAGCAATCTTTTTTCTTATGAAAGAACAAATGTTGAAACCAATGAGAAAGAAGTGATTTTTGATAATGCTATAAATTTTCGGGTTATAAAAAATCATGATGGAAGTTTTAATGGCGTTTTATATATTAACGAAAAGGAGACACTTGTATATATAAACTTAAATGATGCTTCCAATACTATATCTTGGAATGTTCCCGATTATGTAAAAATTTTGGATGTAGCTCAATATGCGGGTAATTCGATGTGTGCCGGTAGTTGGGTTGTAGCAAATGTTTCTTTTTACAAAACAGACGCAGATGGGCATTATATTTTAGATGATGAAGGTCACCGTGTTTTGGGAAAATCAGGAACCATGGTGGTGAATCATGAAACAGGTGAATCATTTATTTTCGATATTATTGAATAATCGCATAGGGGAACATTATGATATCGGTAAAAAAAGTTTCTAAAAGCTATAAAAATATTCGTGCACTAACTGACTTCTCATATGATTTTGAAGTGGGAATATATGCTATTCTAGGTCCTAACGGGAGTGGAAAATCAACTCTTATGAACGTTATGACGGGTAATTTGAAGGCAGATAGCGGAACAATAACTATGTTGGATTCTCATGGGATTCCGGATTATATGCTTGGATATGTGCCGCAGTATCCGGGAATGTATAATAATTTCACGGCATTTGAAATACTTGATTATGTAGGAATACTCAAAAATGCGGAGAATAGAAAAAAACAGATTGAAATGCTTTTGGCTGCCTTCGACCTTGAAGAATATAAAAATAAAAAAATTGGTTCTTTATCCGGTGGAACTAAGCAACGTTTAGCTATAGCGCAAGCTTTTATGGGAAATCCAAAACTTGTGATTTTAGATGAGCCTACAGCGGGGCTTGATCCTCTGCAACGAGTTAAGGTAAAAAACTTTCTTACGTTGCAAAGTGAAAAAATGACGATTATTATTTCAACTCATATCGTAAGTGATGTTGAAAATATTGCGAATGAAGTGATTTTTCTGAAGAAAGGCAGGATTGTGCTTTCGGGAAAACTTGATAAGATTACGCAAATAGACGGAAATTGTTTTTGCGCTCCGGCAGAGAAGATGCCGGCTGATTTTTGTGGTGTACATAGGTTTTGTGGATCAGATGTGAGAGTTATTGCCGATCAAAAGCCTTTTGATGGTGCTAATTTAGTTGCCCCCGAACTTGAAGACATATATCTTTCTGTATTCGGTATGGGAGAAGAGCAATGAAAGATATTTTTATATATGAATTAAAAAAGATACTAAGAAATAAAGCAACAATAATTTTATGTATATTGCTAATTGTGTTCAACATTTTGATGGGGGGCTTTTCATCGCAGATAGAGCTGATAACGCAGGAAACATTTGATAAAGCTATTGAAAATATTATCTATTCTGCAGATGTTAATTTGTCTTTTATTTCGGGTAAAAGTAGCCAAAATGCACTCTACCAGCAAGCGTTGATAGATAAATATAGCAATATACAAGATGTTACGATATCATCCAATGTAAGAGGATTTGCTGAAGTAATATCTTCGCCGTACCCATATCTTTCGGCATTGGTATTTTGCATATGGGTTGCTTTGCAACTTGCACTTGCTGAATATTCATCAAATATTATTTTTCTCACATACAAGGACAGCCGCGGAAAAATAGGACTTTCTAAATTGTTGATGTTATTGATATTTTCTTTTGCATCTGTTTGTATGTTCGTTATTTCATTTTGTATACCATTAATTTTCAAAGGCGGCTTTATGGGAGCATTATCGCCTATTCAAAGCGCAGAGATATATATGGTGTGCCCGTATAAAATAAATATGATTACGGCATTGCTACTACATATATTTATGACAAGTTGTTTTTTACTACTGGGCGTGCTAATGATATATATTTCTGCACTGGTGATAAAAAAATTTATTCCATCTCTTATTGCGGTAGTTGCTTTTGTAGGATTAGATTTTTTAATTACATATAAAAACAACGATATCTTTAATATTTTTTATAATTATAATTTCAAGTCTTTTTTTGCGGATTTGTGGCTAAAACGATATAGCGGTTTGAAGTTTGGAATGTTTATCTCACAACCGGTATTAGCTATTACTCTATGTCTGATTTTTACTATAATAACGGCGCTCTCATCTCTTGCGATATTTAAGAAAGTATCATATGTTGTAAGTGTTAAAAACAGCAAGAAGTTAATGAGAAATAAGACACAAAAAAGCCACGGAATTATCTTTTACGAAGTAAAAAAGATGTTCCGTGGAAAAACGGTTATTATGGTTGCGATATTGATTGTTTTTAAGATAATTTTTCTAAATACGCAAGTTAATGTACCTAACGGAACATTTGATACGGTATATAAAAATTATCTTGTGAAGATGGAATCAATGTCATATGAAACACAACTTTCTTTCGTGAGCGATGAAAGGGCAGAGGCTAAAAGCACTATACAAAAAGCAGACGAACTTTCTATAGCTTTTAAGAATGATGAATGCACCCCGGAAGAATTTTTGGAATACCAACAGAAAAAAGGCGCTTCGGAAATGAAAATAAGCGTTTTAGATAAGATCGATTCCCAATTGAAGGATATTCGTATCCTTCGGGATAAAGGGCTTGATGCAAGGCTTATATATACTTCCGGATGGAATGAGTTGTTTTTACTTTATTCGGATTTTTTCTGCGTTTTGGCTATTATTTTGGTGTTGATACCATATATAAGCATAGACGATGAGAGTGAGTTTGCTCCTATTATAAATGGATTTTTTCTAGGAAGAGATAAAGAAAAAAACAAATTAAATTTAAGAAAAAATTTGATTATGTTTGCGATTTCTATTATTATAACATTCGTTTTTATGAGTATAGATGTTTTGTTTATTCATTTGAAGATAGGATTGCCTTCTTGGAATGAATATGCGGTAGGAACGATGATCGATACGCAGATTCAAACACTTTTTCTCTGGCAGATAGTTGTTTTTCGTATGATTGTTTCACTTTGCGGAATAGTTTTAGTTATATTAACATGTAATATTATAAGCAAATACGTTTCGAATGGTACTATTATAACGGCTATATTTATTTTATTTGAAGCGGTATGTATGCTCGTTACACAATTGGCAGATATATTTTTTGTGTTAGATTTCACATCATTTTGGGGATATGAAATTTTTTCGTGTGATGGACAAACATTATTTGTAGAATTTATGATATTGCTGGGTATAAGTATAATTTTTTACGTAAGAAATCGCAAGAAAATATACAGGAACGGGTATAAATAATATTATAACAAAGAAAGAGGGAAAACTATGAATGAGAACAATGAAATTATGAATGAAGAATTGGCACTAATTGAGGTTGATTCGATAGGTGAAACACTATCTACTATAATTGAGCAAGGTACAGAAATGGTTATGGATTTTTTTGACCACAGTAAAATTGCTGTGATTTATGATGCAGTAACGGAAATCAGTGCCGAAATGATAAAAGCGTCAAAGATTATTACCGTTATAAAACAAGCAGCAAGTATACCTGACAAATTTTTTATGAATAAAATGGAAAAATACTGTCGTGGGATGGTTAAAATATCTGAAAATAAACGCAAAAAGTATGCAGCTAAAGTTGGAAAAGCTGGATTGAATAAAGATTCAGTATTTATTCTCGGTATTCTAAATAAAATAGAAGAATTATCCAAAATAAATATAATGATTAATTTGTTTGAACATAAAATGGATGAGATGATTGATGATGAAACGTATCGAAGACTAATGATAATTGTTGACCGTACGATGTTTTCTGATTTGCTATATCTAAAATCCAATATTACCGAAGAACCTATAGTTATTAGTAATGATGCAGAACAAGGGTTGCTATCTAATGGATGGTTGAGTTACTATGGTCAAACATGGGGAACAGCAACCGAAGATAGTCAATTATTGTATACTTATACAAATATTGCGAAGCAATTCTGTAAACTAATAACAATATAAATTATATATGACGGACTATATTGATGCCCTTGAATCAGATAAAGATTCAAGGGTGTTTTTGCGGTATAATGATCATTAATGTGGATATAAAACAAATCTATACTTGCTCTGTTTAGTCGTAAACACAAGATAATTTTTATCAAATTCAATCGTTCCAGAGCTTGTTTTCAAATGCCGTCTGTCACGGCTTACAATTTTCAGGAATAATTCTCCCGGGCGCTTATGTTCACTTTCAAATAATATGAGTACGCCTTCTATTCCGATATATTGGCATCGCCAAGCCCAATCATTTAGCTCGGTGTCGTCTACGGGTGTTATATCTACAAGTTTTGCTATATAACTATTTATCTGCTTTGCCATACTGTCACGCTCGGTTCATCTATACACAATCTCTCGCAAAACAATCTCATCCGCGCACTTCTTCACGTTGTTCATTTCCTGTACCCAGCGCATTTGGTCGGTTACTTTTAATTTTTCCGTGATGCCGTTTTTCTTGGAAAGTTTCAAAATCTCGTTTTCCAGTATCTCTGCTGCTTGCTTGTCGATGCTGTGTAGATGCTCGTTAAGAGTGCATTGTGTAAGCAACGTAGTATACGTGCCTTTGCGGTGATTTTTGAGAAACTCTAGGCGTATTCTGCCGTACTTGCCGATGGGGTAGTTTGTATGCTCCGGTAAAGCCAAGTTGGGATAAAAAATTCCGTCTTTTTCCGTGTAAGTGATTTTCATAATAAAATCCTCCGAATTAAATATTTTCAAGGTCATTGTACCATTTGTTCCGAATATCGGCAAATGTGCGAAATGACTTTTTTCTTTTTCCAAACTTTGGTGCAACTTGCGCCGAAGTTCCTTTGAAAAATTTTCGAAGAATTTTTTTAAAGGGTTCAAAAGTTGAACCCTTCGCCTTGTAGAATGAAATTATAGAAAAACTTAAATATTTTTTGCTCGCAACCCGATAATTTGCCTGTTTTTTGTCCTATTAGGTGAGGAACGGATTTTTTTCAAAATTTTTTTGGATTTCATTGCCCTTTTTGCGCTTTCTCGGTGGCTACTACTTGAGAACTAATTTTCGCAGGACAAATTTTCTGTTTTCGATTCAGTAATAAAAAAAGATATGAAAAGGTGGCGGTTTTTACGCCTTTTCGCTGGCTACCAATTGAGGGGACAAATTTTTCTTCAAAAGGCTTATAAAAAAGCCGTTCTCGATGGCTACTACTTAGGAGAATTAAAATTTTTGTGAAAAATGGGTATAAAAATACTGTTTTCAATGGCTACTACTTGAGGAAAGAAAATTTTTTGCAAAAAGTGGCGGTTTTTTGCCATTCTCGCTGGCTACTACTTGAGGAGGAAAATTTTGCAAAAGAAAATCGTGTGTTCAAAATGAACACTTGAAAATCAATGGGTCAAAGTGACCCATTGATCGCCCAATGAAAAAACAAGCGACTTGCCGATAAAGTAGGCTGGGTCGCTGAGGCCCACCCCACTTTACCCGAGTGAAGTGAGAGGCAGATGGGTCAAAATGACCCATTTGGTAAGGCACAGGAAAAGCCCCGCCGAGGCGGGGCGAGGATTGTGTGGATAAATATTATAGAGTTTTACGGAACTTGATTTTTGACTTATTCTCATAAATTTGATATCCGGATTTCAAATAGCAATTTATAGCTGATATATTGTTGACATCGGTTTGAATGCAGAGCGTATCAAATCCCATTTCTCTAACATATTTCTCGGCATACTCTATGGCAAAGGTTCCTATTCCTTGGCGTTGAAAATCTTTTGAGACAAAAAGCATGGATATCCACGCTTGCTTGGAGTTTAGTAAACCGTTTATTTTCATATAGGCTACAGGTATATCACCATTGTATATCAAAAAATGCTTTTCGTCTGGGTCTTTTGCGGAAAGAAGTTTTTTCCATACGTTCAAACTGATATTTTCTGTTTTTAGTGCATCCTTATTTTGAATATATAAAGTGCTGACAAAATGTGCCTCTGAAATAGTTGCTGCGGTGACAGTTAAGGAAGTGCGAATGTTGACAGTGTTGTTTTCTTTCATGTTGTTACCTCTTTCTAAAAATAAAATGCTCTTGATAAAACCAAGAGCATTGAAGTCAGAAGTAACGATATTGTTGGTTGGCAGACAAAATGGCATTTGATTTTATCAATATTAAGTTAATCATTTTGTCCACCTCCTTTAGCATTAATTTTTATAATATTATTTTATCACAAAATTCAGCGGAGGTCAATAGTTTAATTTTTTGAGAATGAAATATACAATCCGTCCTATACTGTAGCAAGCATAGCAAACGTGGCTACGGTTTGCAGTACATTTAGGGAAGCATCCCTAAAACCCTCGGAAATTCAAATAACGGAGGTGAATTTTATCACATCAAAAAACAAAACAGAAGTTATCAGATTCAAGGTTTCGGCGGATGAAAAAGCGAGAATCGAACACGTTGCTGCCAAGCGCGGACTTACCGTTTCCGAGTATCTGCGCCAAGCGGTGAACGAAAAATCGGGTGCAATGCGCGGAAACGATTGGCACAAAACTATAGAAAAGCTCGAAAAGATATGTGTATCGGCGGACGGCGAAACGAGAGAGGAACTTGTGTCGCTTATCCGAAATCTGTACCGAGGCAGCGCGTAATGGCTGTAACCTCGATATGGGCGGTGCATAGTTCCGTGAAGGACGTGCTCGACTATGCCGCCAATCCCAAAAAGACCGAAAACCCCAATGCTGACGATTTGAAAAAACTTATGGATTACGCCGAAAACCCCAGCAAGACGGAGAAGCGATATCTTGTAAGCGGAGTGAATTGTCTGCCCGAACTTGCATACGAGAGAATGACGGAAACAAAACGGCGATACGGAAAGCCCAGAGGTATCGTTGCTTACCACGGGTATATGAGCTTTAAGCCCGGTGAGGTAACCCCGAAGCAGTGCCACGAGATAGGTGTTGAACTTGCAAAGCGATTGTGGGGAGAGCGTTTTGAGGTGATTGTAGCTACTCACAAAGACCGCGAACATCTCCACAACCATTTTGTTGTGAACAGCGTAAGCTTCAAGGACGGTGCTAAATTTCGTTGCAATAAGACGTATCACCGTGTTTTAGCAGAAGCGTCGGACAAGCTTTGCCTTGAACACGGTCTATCGGTAATAGAAGCTCCAAAGCGAAAGAGCGTACCGTACGTTGCATATTCCGCGGAGAAAAACGGGAAAACATCTCACAGAACACTCCTGAAGCTTGATATAGACGATGCTATAGCAGACTGTATGACACCGAATCACTTGCGTTATGCGCTTGAACGGCGAGGCTACACGTATCTGCGTGGTAACGAATACAAGCATCCGTGTGTTATTGCAAAGGGGTGGAAACGCCCCGTGCGGCTCGACAGCTTGGGTGAATATTACTCAAGTGAAGCAATAGAAAAAAGGATATTTTCAAAGCGTAAATACGATGAGCCTTACAGAGCAAAACGCGCTCCGCTATATGATATTTGGAACGTGAAGCAATACGAGAAATATTCGACGATAGAGATAGTTTTTCTGATAGTGCTGGAGCTTTTGGGCGTGGACACAATGGGAAACGATATACGAAATGCGAACTATCAACCGCCGCTTTCACCTGCGATGCGGCAAGAACAGATAAATATTGAACGGTATCTCGATATAGTCAACCTCATAAACAGAAATGACCTTTCAACGAGGGGAAAGGTCGAGGGATATATCGCGAGAAAAGAAAGCGAGCTTGCGGACCTACTGCACGCGCGTGGCAAAATTGACAACCGACGGCGCAGGGTAACTATTGTCGCAGAAAAAGGCGAATGCTCACGCAAACGAAAGGTTATGACGGAGGAAATACGGAAGATTCGCCACGACATCAACCTGGCAAAAGGGATATTTCCGATAATGGAAAACTTAAAAGAAAAACTGAAAATCGAAATGGAAACGGAAGAAAGGTTATTACTTGAAAAAGGAACTAAAAACAAAGAAAAACATGAAAGAAAAGAGGAAAAAGAAAGATGATGAACCCCAGTGAGGTTTGGGAAGGACGCAGAACAGAAACAACATACGTATATTCGCTCGATAATATTTCTCCGATGGCGAATAATCCGTTTGGCGTGAGAGATGATGAGGATATGGAAGCTCTTGTGGAGAGCATCCGTCAATTCGGTGTACTGAATCCGATAATCGTTCGTGAAAGACGGAAATTTGGAGATAAATATGAGATAGTATCGGGACACCGAAGATATGAGGCGTGCAAGCGGCTCGGAAAATTCGATATTCCTGTAATCGTGCGAGAGCTTGACGATGATGAAGCCGTGCTTACGATGGTAGACAGCAACCTGCACAGAGAAAGGCTTTTGCCCTCGGAAAAAGCCTTCGCTTACAAAATGAAGCTTGATGCGCTAAAACACCAAGGTGCGAGAAAAGACCTGACTTCGGAGCAAATTGCACCGAAGTTATCTGCGGAGATAATAGCCGAGCAGGAAAATACGAGCAAAGACACGGTGAAAAGATATATCCGCTTGACAAAGCTTGTTAAGCCTCTGCTTGATATGGTAGATGAGGGAAAAATTGCGCTCACACCTGCGGAGAAGCTTTCGTACTTAACCGAAGAAGAGCAGCAGTTGCTTTATGAGCTTATGCAAGATAACGAGATTAGTCCGTCACTCTCTCAGGCGGTGAAGCTAAAGGAAATGAGCGCAAAGGGGATGCTTGATGCAGATATACTTTTTGAGATTATGACAAAGCCGAAAGCAAACCAAAAGGAAACGCTGAAAATGGATATGAGCAAGCTCCGCGATTTCTTCCCTGACAGCACACCGAAGGCTATGACGGAGTTGATTTTCAAAATCCTCGCGGAATGGCGGGAGAGGAATATGGAGAAGGCAAAAATCCGCTGGGGTAGAGAGGAGAGGTGAGGAAAAGAATTTGAGCATATTAAAAAGAATTATATGCAATGCAATTTGGCTGATAAACGACAAAACGGGAACACTTGGAGGTGTTCCCGATAAAATCCCAGATTACGAATATGAGGCTATAGCGAGAAGTTTTCTTTCGTTTATGCTGGATTATTTCAGCAAGGAAGAAAATGTGCAGGAGTTTGAAGAATGGCGCGAGAGAAAAACTGAACAAGAAACGAGAGTGCAGGCTTAATGCCTGCACTTTTTATAATAATTACTTATGTTTTTTTATATGTGTATTCAATTGAATTGATTGTATATGTAGAGACGCTTGTACATTTAAATAATTCTGGATAGAATACAGCTAAATTATATCCTAGCGAATTTAAAGTGCTTGTGTATTCAACGCCACTATATTTTTTTCCTTGCTCGCAATCGAGAGTTTTTATAAAATCACATAAATATTGAGTTGGTATATAATCTAGGTGATTATCGCTTGAACGCACAGCTCGTCCCATTTCGTCGTCGATTTTTTGAAGAATAGGCTTGTTCAATAGATACTCTAAAAAATCAAATTCACCATTAAATGGACTGAAGCGGTCAATTTGTTTTAGGTCTACAACGGAAATGTTTTCTTGTAATTTAAACTTGCCAATCGTAATAATATCAAAAGCACCTGCTCGTATTTCATGAATGCACGTTTCAGGGTTGTCGGCTAAATAAAGTCTGCTTATGCCGGTAGAGTTTGCACGACCTTCTCTTGCGTATTTGCATGGAGGAGCGCCCATCTCATTTGGTTTAAACACTACATCGTCATAACATAAACGACCACGGTATAAAACAGATCCTTTACTGTAATCTTTTCTTAAATATGAAAGATATGTGCTGAGCTTATCGGTGTTTATCATCTGTGTATGAAACCTGTTTTTGTGTTTTATAGACTCCACAAAATCTTCCCAGCTATTCCCACAAAGTATTGAATGCTCTGCTAAATATGTTTGATCATATTTTTCAGGAACGCCCACTGGTTGGTCAAATAAATTTGGAGAATCAGCATATAAATCAGGAGAAAGGTTTTTTATGATTTCATACACAGCCCTTGCATCTACTGCATCTGAAAATATATTCCACTGACTTTTTAACTCGTCTGCAAGCATATGAATTTCTGATAGCGGATATGCTTCGCTGAGTTGTTCTCTAGGTGTGTATATTAATATTAGTTCGTTAAAAATATCAATTAATGAACTGTCTGTACTGGTATCATATAGAAATGCATTTTTCTTTTTACATATAGGGCAAGTTCCTTTTTTGCTGATGTTCTTTTTGTCGTAACCTTCAATAATAGAACGAATTTGTGCATCTTTAAAACATTCACTGCAGAAGATCATTATAGTACCCCATTCAAATAATTGCCTAATAATTCTATATGATGCATAATGGCTAATTTCTTTACAACTCCTAATCCAGGATATGTTTCATTTTTGTACATTGATTCAAATGTTTGCATAGCAAGTGTAGTTAGTTTCTTCTGATTGTTCCACTCAATCAATTTAGACAGTGCCTCATAAAATTTATTGGCAGGGTCAGATATATCGTCATTGCTATCGGAAACAAAGTGATGAATTCTTAATGCATTATCTTTATCCATATATACGATGTGAATTGCAACTGCATACGGAGCAAAACCTGACTCGGAGTATTCCTCTCCAACGATAGAGTAATCTGAAAAGCCAAAATATCCATCTTCGTAACAATAAAGATAATCATCAGAAAAAAATTCATCAGTGCAGTCTAAATAGTCATTATTACGAGGAAGTTTATTGAATTTGTCGTCGATCATAACACGATCCCCTTTGCGCACTCTCCTAAAAGCAGGGGAATATGGAATAATATTGTATCGAGGATTCCCGTTGCAAAATGCCGACTGAAGATTTTCTATATTATCACTATTTAAGCATAGTGAAACCATTTTGTCATATTCAATGCCCTGCTCAATCATTTTATTTACGAAAAAATGACTGTTTTCATCAATGATTAGCCCAGAATATATATTTGAAGAAGTTATAACGTTTTGTATTTTTTCAAATGTCGTAGCGTTTTTTTCTTTTGTGCTATCGGATTCATATGTTCCAACATGAGGGTTTCTAATTAAAATTAGATCCCTGTTTTTTTCATTGAATGCTTTGATTGTGCTTAATAATGTAGGAGAAACTTTTACAGGCTCAATAATTGGTGTTACATATTTACTCAGTCTATCGTTGTCGATAAGTTCTCGTAACGCAATTAGTTCATATTGTCTTCCTCTTAAATAAGGGAAATACATTTATGTCATACCTCCATTCTTAGTTGACAAAAATTTGTTGAGATTTTCATAATCGGAATCATTATATTGTGAAAAATATACCAATGATTTTAATTCGTAAGGAACACTTGCAAAGTTTTGTTTGTTGCTTATCATATTGCGACTTTTTAGCGTTTTTAAAAATAGTTGATATGATTTTTTTGGTTCTATATTCATAAAAAGTTTTTTACATTCACTATAATATTTTACTTGGGATACGGTAGGCAACTCTTTGTAATATTCCATTAATATATCTTCGTACTCAGGTTTATTTAATATTTTGAACATTACAGATGGATCCAAAAAATCATTATATTCAGAAGGTTCTTTTAACTTTTGTATGGTTTCTTGTGAAGATAAAACATATATGCCTATTGGTGAATCTTTAAAGTGATGTGTTAAGGTTGAGGCATAGGAATCACATGTGAGAACACATACGTGGTTAAAGGCTTTATAATAATTACTAATTTGACTTTCAAGACGTTCTAGATTATCAAGCTCTGTTTTTATTTCATATACAACAGCTTTACCATTGATTAAAACGAAATCTGCTTTAGATTTAGCAATAGGTATTTCTGTGAGAGCGGTTGATGTATTAATGCTATGAACCCCTAATAAAAGTTTGTTAAGTATGGTGTTTTTGTAAAAATACTGATTTCGATATTGGTGACGCAAATAATTATATATTTGTGTGATGGCATCTTGATTTGTTTCTATTATAGATTGATTAATATATTTATTGATTATTGAGGAATATAGACTGCTATCAGAATATTCAATCAAGTTGCGAAAGGCTGCTATAGTAAATAGCCTATTGAGTATTAAGTTATTAGACATAGCAACCTCCATTTTTTTATTTATTTTATAATTTGTTATTATTTATAATATATAATTATATCACAAATAAGTGCAAAACGCAATAGTGAAAACTATTTGTTTGAAATCGAAGAATCGATTTTTATAACGATGAAGTATAACCATTTTTGGCTAGTTGTTCGTTGAGTTTTTTGTGCCAAAAGGCGAAAATAATTTCAATAATTATATTATGTTATTTTTATTATGGATAATTAATATAAAAAACAAATCCGAACCTATCGTTTGTCACGAAATAGTTCGGATTTGTCTTAATTGGTGACCCGTACGGGAATCGAACCCATGTTACATCTGTGAGCAAAAGAAAACAGCCTATAATGGCTGTTTTCTTGCCGCGATACCCCGCAAAGCAAGAAGTTTTGAAGCGAGCCTTGTGCGAGCGCGCAAAACGACTATGCGACCGGGGTGGGAAAGGACCGTCGGCCCTATGGGAAGAAAAAGAAATAAAAAAGCACTGCTTTTGCAGTGCTTCTTATCTGGTGACCCGTACGGGAATCGAACCCATGTTACAGCCGTGAAAGGGCCGTGTCTTAACCGCTTGACCAACGGGCCATTGTGGTAGCGGAAGTCGGATTTGAACCAACGACCATTCGGGTATGAACCGAGCGCTCTAGCCAACTGAGCTATTCCGCCATATGGGACGTGCTTCAATCACTTCCTCACAACGGTGTTTAGTATATCATATCTTTTTTTGTTTGTCAATACCTTTTTTGAAAAAAATTAAATTTTTTGTCGGCTGTCTGCGGCTTGCCGCAATTGATTTATTCACAATTAAGTGATATAATGGTAATATCAGAAGTATAGGGTGGTGTAATTATGAAAAAACACATTATTATAGCTATAGCGGTTTTACTGCTGATCATATCTGCGGCGGTGATACTCTTTGCCGTTTTCGGTGAAACGCCGAAAAATACGGGCACGGGAGGCACAACGTCGGGCACGGAGGCAAGCACAACGGCGGAGGTAAAGCCGCCCGAAATTCCTGAAGTTACGGATGAAAAATATTTTAATTTTATCGCTATGAAGATCAAAAACGAGAAAAACGAGGAATATACGTATTATACAATTTCGGCGAAATCGGTAGACGACCTGCCCGAAACGCTCGTTATTCCCTCGGAGCATAACGGTTGCGAAGTAAGGCATATTGTCGAAGGCGGCTTTGCGGGAGCAAAGATAAAAAAAGTTTATATTTCCGGGGGGTTATACTCACTGTCACAAAAAGCCTTTTTTGGCTGCACGGAGCTTCGCGAGGTAACGGTATACGATATTGAGAATTTTTTATTTATAGGCACAAGTGTGTTTGAAGGATGCGAAAAGCTTGAAAGTGTATCTGTATATAACACAGAGGGCGTATCAATAAACGAGAGCGCTTTCAAAAACTGCACGAGCCTTGAAAGATTTGAATTTCAGGAAAGTGAGCTTAGTGAAATAGAAAAAGGTTCTTTTGAAAACTGCAAGTCAATGAAAGCTTTCAATATTACGAAATCTACGCGAATGATAAGTGAGTTGGCTTTCAGAGGATGCGATAACCTCACCGTTAACGTAGACCCCGAGAACGAATATTTCTATTCCACGGGCGGTTGCCTTATACAAAAGGATAACAAGGGGCTTATATGGTGCAAGAGCCTCGATTCTATTCCTGCGGACGGTAGCGTAACTCATATTGAAGATTTCACGTTCCTTGAGGATATGGGTGTTACGGAATACGTTATGCCCGACTTTATAGAGAGCATAGGTGTAGGCGACAGAAACCGTAAAAAGGGCGGATTTGTAAACTGTAAAAGCCTTGAAAGCGTAGTGCTTTCCGCAAACCTTAAAGCAGTTCCGCATTCTGCTTTTTACGGGCTGGAAAATCTGAAAAAGGTTGACCTTGCTTCTGTTGAAGCGATAAACATGGGCGCTTTTGATTACTGCACGGCGCTTTGCGAGATAGTATGGTCCGATAAGCTTGAGCAGCTCTGCTCGTTTAACGGCTGCGATGCTCTTACGGAGGCAGTTATCCCCGAGGGTGTAAAGAATATATCGTATGCTTTCAGCAATTGCAAAAATCTGAGCAAACTGACTGTACCCGAAAGCGCGGAGCAAATATACGTTTCGTTTAACGAATGCCCGCTTATCTCCAATGTAGCCGTGCCGGCAAACGTAAAGGACATTTCGGTTTCGTTCAGCGAATGCCCGTCGCTTTCCAAGGTGGATATATCGGAGGGAGTGCAGTTTATTTCCTCAAGCTTTAAGAATTGCGACCTGATAACCAAGATCGTTATTCCGTCTACGGTGGAAAGAATAGATGGCTCATTTTCCGATTGCAAGCTGTTAAGCAACGTGGAATTCAAAAATTCTGTTTCGATTAAAGACGGGAGCTTCTGTAATTGCCCCGGTATAATAAAATTTGCCGTACCCGAAGGAACAAGCACGGTGAACCATTCCTTGCAAAATTGTGTGAACCTCAGAAAGCTCACACTTCCGAAAAGCATAGCTGCGCTTTATTCCTCGTTTAATGAATGCCCTTTCCTTATGGATATCTACTACGGCGGAACGATTGAGGAATGGAAAAAAGTCAATATAGGGGAGCTCAGGGGCGCAACGGTCGTTCATTGCACGGACGGCGATACAAATCTTGAAAGCGCTACAACGTGGTAATTCAAAAATAACAAAATAAATCACCTGTTTTTTGCGTATAATCGCAGAAAGAGGTGATTTTTTTGAAGAAGATGCTTATGGTCATCGGCACACGGCCGGAGGCTGTGAAAATGTGCCCTCTTTTTCTGGAACTGAAAAGGAGGGGAGAGACCGACGTGCGCGTGCTTGCCACGGGGCAGCACGGGGAAATGCTCTATTCCGCGCTCGGCTTTTTCGGCGTCGCGCCCGATTATAATCTTGACGTTATGGCGGCGGGCGGCACGCTTGCGGATATAACGGAAAAGGTGATGCGCGGCGCGGGCGAGGTGCTGGCGCGGGAAAGATTTGATGCCGTGCTCGTTCACGGCGACACAAGCTCCGCCTTTGCCGCCGCGCTTTCCGCGTTTTACGCCCGCGTGCCCGTATACCATGTGGAAGCGGGCCTGCGCACGCGCAATATACGCGAGCCGTACCCCGAGGAATTCAACCGCCAGGCAATAGACGCGATGGCGGATATCTGCTTTGCCCCCACACAGCGCGCGCGGGAAAACCTGCTTGCCGAGGGGAAGGATGGCGCGTGCGTTTTCGTCACGGGGAACACGGGCATAGACGCGCTTCGCTACACCGTGAGGGCAGATTTTGCCCACCCCGCGCTGGATTTTGCGGGCGGCAAAAGGCTTATGCTCATAACGGCGCACAGGCGCGAAAATATCGGCGCGATGGCGGCGATGTTCCGCGGAATTTCCCGTGCGCTTGCCGCGTTTCCCGAATGGCGCGCCGTTTTCCCCGTGCACAAGAACCCCGCCGTGCGCGCGTGTGCAGAGAAGGCATTTGCGGGCAACGCGCAGGTGATGCTTTCGGATCCGCTTGGGGTTTTGGATTTTCACAATATACTCGCGCGCTCACACGCGGCTGTGACGGACAGCGGCGGTGTGCAGGAGGAGGCGGCAAGCCTCGGCGTGCCGATGCTGGTGATGCGGAGCGTGACGGAACGGCAGGAGGCGCAGGACGCACGCGCCGCACACCTTATAGGCAACACGGAGGAGAGCGTTTTTGCAGGGCTCTGCAATTTTCTCGGCACGGCAGAAAATGAAAAGGCCGCCCCGAAAAATATTTTCGGCGACGGCCGCGCAAGCGAAAGAATAGCGGATATACTCGCGCAGATGCAGAGGGGGAGCTAGAAAACCTCGCTCTCGTCTATCACGGCGAGGTAAAGCTCGCGCCCGTATTCGTTTTCGTAAAGAACGTATATTTTGCCGCGCACGGGGTCATATGCAATATCGGCGTACCCGCCGCGGCTTTCGTCTACGGTAAGCGCCCTTCGCCACGTTTTGCCGCCGTCCGCGCTTGTGTGCAGCGTGACGTTTACGCGCTTTTCAGCGTGGTCGCAGTTGACTAAAACGAGGCTTTCGCGCACGGAGGCGACGGAGCCGAAGCAAACGGGGTCGCGCACGCCCTCCACGGGTGCATACTCGCAAAAGTAGGAAAGATCGCTTTCCAGCACGGCGTATGCGCGCGCGGGCGCGTTCTGCCGCACGGCAAGGTATAGCCTGCCGTCTGCCAGCTCAGAGGCAACGGTCTCGTTCGGCGAAACGATATCCTCGCGCGCGGGCAAAATCGGAGTGGTGCGCCACGTTTTGCCGTCATCCGCACTGCACAGCACACCGACCTCGCTCGGTACGTGCGACCTTTCGGGTGCGCCGAACCTTTTCGGCACGAGCCAGAAGGGGAAGGCAAGCACCCCGCGCGAGGTACGTATGCCGTGCCCGGGGCCGAGGGCGAAAGCGTTTCTGTAATGCGGCAGCGTTGCGGGCGTGATATCCTCGGGCTCGCTCCACATCTCGCCGCCGTCGCGGCTTCTGCGCGCGACAATGTCTATTTCCGCCCAGTCGCTACCGCTTCTGCGCGCCTCTGCGCAGATTATAATATCCCCGCGCGAGGTCACCGTAATACCCGGTATGCGCATATGCGTGTATTTGCCGCCGTGGGCTCTTTCCCATATTTTAGTGATGAGCATATTGCCTTACCTTTCCAAAAGCGGCATTACCTTGGAGAGAAGCGCTTCTTCCTGCTCCTGCGTAAGCTCGGCGAAGGGAGCGCGCATTTTGCCGAAGTCTATGCCCATAGCGCAGAGTATCGCTTTTTCGCCCTGCATAACTCCTACCTCGCAAAGTGCGGCGATGATGAAGTTTATCTCTTTCTGCAGAGCACTTGCCTCTGCCATTTTATTTTCCCTGAAAAGTGAGAGGAGCTTTATGAATTTTTCCGCCATAAAATTATATGTGCTTCCTATTCCGCCGTCTGCACCCATAGCGAGCCCGCCGAGCATCATTTCGTCGAAGCCGTTGTAAACTACTTTTTCGGGGAAATCTGTTTTGATGCGTGAAAGTGCAAACGTATCGGCAGATGTGTGCTTGAGCCCGATAAAGCGATCGTCGGCAAAAAATTCACCTATCTGCTCTGCGGTGAGTGTTACACCCGAAAAGCCGGGGAAATTATAAATTATCATAGGGAGGGAAACAGAGCCCGCTATATCAAAATAGTATTTCTTTATTTCCGCAAACGAAAATTTATAATAGAATGGCGCAACGGCGGAAATTGCATCGTAGCCGAGGCTCTGCGCATACTTTGCGTAGGATATAGCCTTGCCCGTGGAGATATCGCCGACGTGCGCTATAAGCGTGGCGCGCTCGCCCACTATGCTTTTTACGGTGCGGTAAAGCGAAAAACGCTCCTCCTCGGTAAGCAGAAATACCTCTGCCGTGCTTCCGCAAACGTAGAAGCCGGAAACTCCTTTTGCGAGGTTCATTTCTATAAGTGCGCGAAGCGCTGTTTCGTTGATTTTATTTTCCGCATCGAACGGTGTGAGAAGTGCGGGAAATATGCCCTTGAAATTTTTCATAAGTATACCTCTGTAAAAAAATTTAATGAAGCAAAGAACGGTAGCATTAAACTGCTTTATTTTATTATAGAGAAAAACGCGAAAAAAGTAAAGAGAAACAGGTTGCTTTTTTTGCTTGGGCGCAAAGATGCACAAAAAAACGCTTTTTTGCGAATTTTATTTGCAAAAAATGTTGACAGATGCGTTTTCGGCGTGATATAATGATTTATCAAATAATAGAGGCGCACTTGATTATGAGTAGCGAGGCTGTTTTTACGGTATCCGTATACCGAGCCGCGCGGAAGGAATCGGTGCCGAGGGGCGGCTTATACGGTATGCCGTTTCCGGTTCTGCGGAATAACATCCGCCGAATTGTCGCATTTATTGCGGAGAGCTATTCATCAAAAACACGGAAGCATTTTGCCCGTATTTTGTTTTGTGATAGCTGACTTCCGTCGGCTATTTTTTTATTGTTTTACGTAAATAAATTTCAACATTATATATTACCAAAAGGAAGGTAGAATTATGGAAAAGAAAACAGTATTCAAGGGTGTTGCTACGGCACTCATCACTCCTCTTGACGCAAACGGCATCAACTATGAGCAGTTCGGTGCGCTTATTGACGATCAGGTGAAAAGAGGTATAGACGCGCTCGTTATATGCGGCACAACGGGCGAAGCATCCACGCTTAACGATAAAGACCACATAGGCGCTATCGCATACGCCGCTGAAAGAGTTGCAGGCAAAGTTCCCGTTATCGCGGGCGCAGGCAGTAATGACAGTGCGCACGGGATTGAGCTCGCACGCGAGGCTTGCAAGGTCGGCGCGGACGCGCTCCTCGTTGTAACGCCTTACTACAACAAAACGAGCCAGAAGGGCCTTATCAAGCTTTACAATGACGTTGCAGACGCAAGCGATAAGCCCATTATCCTCTACAACGTGCCCTCCCGCACGGGTGTTAACATAGAGCCCGCTACGTATGCAGCTCTTGCAGAGCACGAAAACATCGTGGGCATCAAGGAAGCGAACGGCAACCTTGAAAAGATCGTTGAAACGATGACTCTCGTGGGCGATAAGCTCGACCTTTACTCCGGTAACGACGACCAGGTAGTTCCGCTTATGTCGCTCGGCGGCAAAGGCGTTATTTCCGTTGTTTCCAACGTAATGCCCGAGGCTATGGTTGAAATGTGCGCAAGATACTTCCGCGGCGATGTGAAGGGCGCTGCCGAAATGCAGTTCTACCTCCACAAGATCACGAAGGCAATGTTCTCCGACGTTAACCCCATTCCCGTAAAGGCGGCTATGGCGGCGCTCGGCTACTGCGAAAACTTCGTTCGCGGCCCGCTCGTTCCCATGGAAGGCGAGCCCTATGAAAAAATGCTTTCCGTTATGAGAGAATACGGCTTGAATGTATGAGCGGAGGCGGAAAAATGACAAGGGTTATAGTTCACGGCGCTATGGGCAGAATGGGTAAAGAGGTTACCCGTTTTGTGACGGAAAGCGAAGATATGGCACTCGCCGCGCTCGTTGATATCGGAGGCGACGGCAAGGAGGTGCTGACGAGCCTTGCGGATTTCACGGGCGAGGCAGACGTTATTATAGATTTTTCCCACCACACGGCTGTACCCGCTGTGCTTGAATACGCGAAAGCGAGAAAGCTCCCCGCTATTATCGCAACTACGGGCTGCACAGAGGAAGAAACGGCTCTTATAAAGGAAGCGGCAGAATACGTGCCCGTATTTGCATCCGGCAATATGTCTATCGGCGTTGCCGTGCTTGCGGCTCTTGCGGCAGAGGCGGCGCGCGTTATGAAGGATGCAGACATCGAGATCGTGGAAACGCACCACAAAAATAAGCTCGACGCACCCAGCGGCACGGCGCTTCTTATTGCAAACGAAATCAAAACGAACCGCCCCGATGCAAGCTTCGTGCTCGGCAGAAGCGGTATGAGAAAAAGAGAAAAGAACGATATCGGCATAAGCTCCGTGCGTTGCGGCAACATCGTCGGTATCCACGAGGTCATCATATCCACGGAATCGCAGACGATAACGCTCAAGCACGAGGCGCACACGCGCGCTCTCTTTGCAGAGGGCGCGGTTGCCGCCGCAAGATTTATCTGCGGTAAGAGCGCAGGTCTTTACAATATCAAGGATATGGTAAGAAAATAATACATCACGGTTTATCGTAGGGGCGTTCTGTGAACGCCCGCGGGCGAACGCAGTTCGCCCCTACGGTGAAATCCACTGAAATAGGCTTTAGCAAGCCTGCGCTATATTAAAAAGCGCTTGCAAAAAAACGAAAAGGACAAACGACAATGCTTTATTCCAACCTTACCGTAAACGGGCAGGGTCACCTCGCGATAGCGGGGCACGACACGGTCGAGCTTGCTAAAAAATACGGCACGGCGCTTTTCGTGCTGGACGAGGACAAGCTCCGCGAAAACTGCGCGCTTTACCTTAACTCCATGAAAAAATATTTCGGCGAAGACGCGATGCCGCTCTACGCTTCCAAGGCGCTCTGCTTCACGGGTATTTACCGCATCGTGGCAGAGTGCGGAATGGGAACGGATATAGTTTCCGCCGGCGAGCTTTACACGGCGGCGAAGGCGGGATTTCCGCTTGAAAATGCGTTCTTCCACGGCAACAACAAAACGGACGCCGATATTGAATACGCTATAGAAAAGGGCCTGGGCTACTTCGTCGTGGACAACGAAGAGGAGCTGCGCGCCATAAGCAGTATAGCGGGAGCGCACGGCATCACGCAGAAGATACTTCTCCGCATAACCCCCGGAATCGACCCGCACACGCACAAG
>SVRU01000121.1 GCA_015064665.1 Oscillospiraceae bacterium | reverse complement strand
AGGGGGTTGTCAATTCCTTATCGGAATAATAAGCAATGGGAGTATAACCCTTGCGGTCGTCTGCCGCATCTCTCCAGTCCTCGAACACCTTGCCCGCCATATCCTTGTACTGATAAAGGGAAACAACCTTTCCGCTATCATCGGTGTAAGAAACGGTGAAGGTATGCTTGACCGCCTTTTCCCAGCCCGCATAAAGCGTCATGGTTTCGGTGCTTATAACCTCTCTGTCAAAATCCCATTTGTCACTCGGGTTGCAGCTCTCGGACTTATACCAGCCTGTAAAGTTATAACCGTTGCGGTAGAGATCATATCCGGGTATATTCTCGGGACTTACAATATAAGTTTCGGGTTCGTATGCAAAATTTATCTTTGTCTTGGAGCTGGATGTCTGATAGTCAAGCACACCTCCGTTAAGCTGGAAGGTTACAACGTACTTGCCTTCAAGCTCCGAGTCCGTCCCGCCCGAGCATCCTGCCGCAAAAATAACGACAAGAGCGAGCATTAATACTAATAACACTAAGCGTATTTTTTTCATACTTTGGTTTTTCATCTCCCTGATAATAAAAAGCCCCTCTTCTGTCTCTTCGAAAATCCGAAAACGAACAAAAGGCAAGACTCCGCCTTTTTTAGGCGCCATTATATTATATCATTATAAATAAGAAATGTCAAGTAACCAGAGCCTTAAAAAGCGAAGATGTATTTTTTTGTCGTTTTGCCACAAAAACACCGTATTCCCATTGATTTCTTGTGGGTTTTGACACACAATTCAAGGCGCGGAAACCCTCTGTTCATAAAAAATTTAAAATTAATATTTAAATTCGCAAAAAAAGGTCTGTTATTATAGCGGTTTAAATCTTGATTTTTGTCGATTTTGTATTCGCTGTTTTGACAGTTGTATGCCATTCGCACTCAGAAATACACAAAACCTACCGCCACGCAAAACGGGTTTTTCAAATAAAAAAGAAAAAGGAGAAAACTTTGGAATAAAGCCAGTTTTCTCCTCTGCCCCGACCGTTTTACTTGTCAAGTCTATAATTAATTAATGAAGTGTTTTAGCCTAGTCAAACGTCTTTTTTTAATGCTTCTTTATGTTTATAATTCTGAGAATCGCAGGACTGAGAAGTATATTCACTATCAATTCAAATACAAAATTAAGTCCCACGAAGAATACGATAAGATATCCGCCTACGCTCATTTGTTCTGCAGCGGCTCCCGCATTCACCGTATCCATAAAGAAAACGAGGCATCCGAGAAGGAATATTCCCGTATTGACCACGGGGGCAACTATTGCGCTGACGAACACGGCAACGTAGCGATTGAATTTTTCCAGCGCCTTATATGCAAGTCCGGCGAGAAATCCTGCGGCAGCGCCCTTAATCAGAACGGTAATTATCGTTCCCGGGATACTGAGTCCGAACCAGAAGACCGCATCTGCAGTCATAAAGAACACCGCTCCCGAAACGACTCCGAGCCAGGCTCCGACGTATGAGCCGCAAAGGGCTGCTCCGAGCACCACGGGAATAAGTGTCAGAGAAATTGAGGCAAGTCCGCCTATCTTGATAAATCCGCCGAGATAAGAGAGAATAGCTACCAGCGCAGTGAGCAGAGCTACCAGCACCAGCTTCTCGGTTTGCTGTCTGCTTTGGGTTTTTGTTTTCATAAATCCTCCTTGCTGTCGTCCGCTTTTTTGGCAGATGCCGCGGTACAACGCATATATTATTACTCTTCCGAGATAATAATCAATTTATTTGTTGCGTTTATATATCAAATTCAGTCCTTTAAGCACCAAATGCTCGTCAAATGTAATGTTATGTTTGCAATAAGACAGGATTATAGAGGCATATCCGCCCGTAGCAAGTACAGGCATTTCTTTCCCGAATTCTGCCTCCGCGCGCTCGATAAGTCCGTCAAGCATCGCTGCGTTTCCGAAAATTATTCCCGATTTCATACAGTCCGCCGTATTCTTTCCTATAACCGACGGCGGCGCTTCAAGGCTGACCTTCGGCAGCTGGGCAGTTCCGTTCGCAAGAGCGTTAAGTCCTATCATAACACCGGGTGCAATACAGGTTCCGACGAAAGCGCCCTTTTCATTAACCGCGGTGAGCTTCGTTGCCGTTCCCATATCTATTATAAGCGACGGACTGCCGTATATAAAATGAGCCGCAACCGATGCGCAAATGAGGTCTGCTCCGACCGACGAGGGCATATCGCACTGAATTCCTATCCCTGTTTTCACCCCGGGGCCGACGGTAAGCGGCTTGACTCCGAATACCTTTTCCACCGCTCCCGAAATAATACGGTTAAGCTGAGGAACTACCGACGATATCACAGCGCCGTCTATATCAGACTTATTTACGGAATAGAGAGAAAGCGCGCCGAGTATACGAATGGAATATTCGTCCTCTGTTGCGTTACAGTCAGTCGCAATACTTGCAACAAAGGAAATCTCATCGCCGACAAAGCCGCCGAGCTTTATATTCGAGTTTCCGATATCGATTGCAAAAAGCATTTTTCTCTCCTTGTCGAAAAAACCTATTCTTGAAACATAATAATATCACACGCATTTTATTTTGTCAAGAAAATCTTTCCCATAAGGAAAAGTTTATTGATTTTTTCCTCTTTTTGTGATAAAATTATTTCAGCGAAACAGTAAAAGCAAAAACCTGAGAAACGGAGAGAAAAAATGCTTGCCAACTATCACACCCATACGACCTTTTGCGACGGAAAAAACACACCCGAAGAGGTCGTCAGAAAAGCTATCGGCGAGGGCTTTGAGTCTCTTGGATTTTCCTCTCACGGCTACACCGAATACGACCTTCGCTACTGCGCAAAGGATATAGTGGGATATATCAGGGAAATAGTAAGGCTGAAGGAAGCATACAAAGGAAAAATAGAGATTTACCTGGGAATAGAAGAGGATTCAAGACATATAAACAACCGTGCCGACTTTGACTATATAATCGGCTCCTGCCATTACGTAACCTCCCCCGACGGCACTCCCTCCCCCCTCGATTCAAATTACGATTACTTTAAGAAGGCACTCTCCTTTTTTAACGGTGACGGACTTCTTCTTGCCGAGCAGTATTACTCTCATTTCACCGAGTACATAAATAAATGGAAGCCCGATATAATAGGTCACTTTGACCTTGTAACCAAGTTTGAGGAAAAGGGAGAGCCGCTGTTTCTCCATAATGAAGAGTACTGGAAAATTGCAGAAAAGTATACGAAGGCTGCCTTGAAATCGGGCTCGTTTTTCGAGGTTAATACAGGACTGATGTCGAGAGGATACAGAAGCTCCCCCTGTCCCCACGAAAGACTTCTGAGAATAATTTTCGAGAGCGGCGGCAATATAGTTCTCTCCTCCGACTCCCACGCAGCAGAGACTCTCTCTGCATATTTTGAAGAAACAAAAGCGCATCTCAGAGATATAGGCTTCAGATACACTTACGTCTTGAAAGACGGAAAATGGATAAAAAACGGCATATGATGCAATCTTTAGTTGTCAAAATAACACAAAATATTAAAAAACGGTCTCTTTTTTCCAAGAGACCGTTTGCTTTTTCAGTCAGACTCGCCGGAAGGAGAGCGCTGCTTTTTCTCATATCCTACAGGAAGAGCAGTGACAAAAAATCCGTTTTCGTCAAAGTCAATTTTTTGGATATTAAAATATCTTGCGGCAGGGGTGCAATCTTCGTTATGCTCCTTCATACCGTGGTAAGCGCACCAAAGCTCGCTTGCGTCGGGAGATTTGAAAAACGATGCGTGTCCCGGGCAAGCGAGCTT
>SVRU01000032.1 GCA_015064665.1 Oscillospiraceae bacterium | reverse complement strand
ACCTGCTCTACTCTTACACCATCACAGAAAAGCATACCTCTGCGCATTGTTGTTACTCTTTTTTCCTCATCATTTTTTGGAAGATAGAGCCAACCGATTCTGCCATTACCATACCAAGGAATGAGCGGTCCGTTTACCATACTGAACGGATTAACCCCAAAAAATGCCTTTCTGTCGAACTTGCCCATATATACTTTGGCGTCACTTTCAACAAAATCGTTAAGCTGATGAGCTGCGGGGCGTCGTTTCCAGCCCTCGCTCGTTCTGTACTCACCATTATAATATTCCACTCCTGTAATCTCCGCCTTTTCCCCCTCTGCTCCGCAGAACATTACCATTTCCTTTTCGGATATACCGGAGTATATGGGGCGAACCGTTTCGCGATAAACACCCTCATGGATAAGCACTTTAGTTCCCGGTGTCGCAAACGGTATGGCCTGTTCTATTCTCAAAAAAGGATTTTTCTCGCTACCGTCGCCGTTTTCCGAACCATTCTTTTGCGAAACGTGTATTACCTTTTTATACTCTGTTTCGTCGCTCCAAGCAGAAAACACCGTACCGTTTGGTAAAACATACTTTTTTTCATTCATAACTAATCACTCCGTTCTTGAATTGAATTTATCGGGATTATTATAGCTCTATATTTAACAAAGCTATTTTCATTTTTTGTTTCTGCAAAAACAAAAATGCAATTGACATATTACCTATACTTTGTTATAATATATAAATCCATACAACATTCTATCATATACAACACTTTCTGTATATCAATTTCTTACTTATTTTTTTAGAATTCTTACTCAAAAAAGAGGGAAAAATGGAAAACCTGATAACGATTTATAAGGCCGATTACTATATTTCGCAGAATATTACAAAGCAAAGGATTACCAATCGAAGAACGGTGTCTCATTATGAAATTGAGCTTTACGCTACCGATGGAAGTACCAGCGTCATAAATGATGTCAAGCATTCGCAAAAGAGGAGCAATATCCTTATCGCAAAACCGAGAGACACCCGATACAGTATTGACCCTTTTGAATGCTATTGCGTCCACTTTTCCGCGCTCTCACACACTGTTACAGATGCAATTTCGCACCTTCCCGCTGTCTTTTCACCGCAATCAGTAGAGGAAATCGGCAAAATTTTCAAGGATTTGATAGATGATCGCTTTTCAAGAAAGGCGGGGCGCGACTTGCTTCTTCAAGCAAAAACACTTGAATTTATAAGCGCTCTTGCCAATGAGCGCTGTGAAATTCAGCCTGAACAGTACGCCAAGCATTCAAAAAACATTTCCGATGCGTGTGAATATATGGCACACTTTTTTGACAAAAACATTACGCTTAAAGACATTGCGAGGATTGCAAATTTAAGTCCGGGATTTTTTCATACCACATTCAAAGCGACGATGAAAAAAACGCCAAGAGAATATCTTTTGCAAATACGCCTATCAATGTCAAAAAATCTTCTTCGCAACACGGGAAAATCACTCGCGGAAATTGCCCTTTTGTGCGGATTTGAAAGTCAGGCATATTTCAGCTATGTTTTCAAAAAAGAAACGGGCCTGTCACCACAAAAATACCGTGCAACTAAGCAGCTAATTATATAAAGGTGATTCTTTAATTAGAATACACCCCCCCTCCCGTCAAATGAAGTGAACCTAAATGTTACCGGGAGGGAGATGGATTTTGCAAAGCAAAAGACGGAAGGAGCCCGCGATACGCATTGTGATCTCGACTCGGAGGGAGCATTAGACACAAATGCATTTTGCACCGTTTTTTATTTGCATTTCGATCATCGGCATAGCCTCCATGGAACCACGCGGCTATGAAGTGAACCCCATTTAGTTCACTATCGCGTGGTTTTCGTTATACAAAGAAAAACCGCTCTGACCGTTGCAGAGCGGTTTTAATTGTATAGCGAAGCTTTTGGTAAACTTTTTATATATGCATCCTCTCCCACTTGCCTCCTGCCACGAGACAGAAAAAATGTACTTTTCAGCAAACGCGGCTTTTTTGACATTAATCTGATTTATTTGTGAAAAAATCACGCATTATTTTGTCACAGACGAATTTCTGTGTTATAATGTTAAAAATCTGTATTCTGTATGATTATCATAACGAATATGTTTTAACGAAAGAACAACAACATGAAAAAAGCAATTATCGCATGTATTCTGTTAATTACAATTTTACTCACAAGCTGTAACGGTAATGATAACGATCCGTCAAACGACGGTGCTGTCATCATACCTCCAACTGCCGATCTGCCCGAAAACGATACCATTCCTTCGGATAAAACAACCGAGCAGCAAAAGCCCGAGGAAGAATCGGAAAGGCTAATGACGGTAGATTACGTTATCGGAAGCATAAGAGCAACCACGGGCGTAAATATGTCAAGCTCCTCAAGATTCAGAACATCCGATTTTATTAAAATTTCGGATATTGAAGCCGTTTCTATAACCGGAAAATATATGATCAGTTGGTTTGCTTACAGCAAGGATTATAATTATCTCGGAAACGGGTCTAACACTTATCCAGCATTACCCGATGCGGGTGTTTGGCTCGCAGTAGGCGAAGACATTGCTATGACTGATATTCTTGCATGGAATCCAAACACCGAATACGTACAATTCGTTGTCAGAAGATTGGCAAACGACAACGTTTTTCTCAATACAGACGTTGCAAACAGTCAAATTAAAATATATATTTCCGGATATAAAAACGATAGCGATAAACCCGGACTTGATAAAGTCGGCAAGGTTAACGGCAACCGACAGGACGGCGCCGTTTACGGAGAATATCTGTTTTCATTTAATTCTTCCGGCCGATGCAACGTTTATTCTGCAAACAATTTCAATCCGGTTTCCGAGTTTACGCTCGACAAGGAGAGTCTTATAAAGCCTCATTCAAATTCCGTATGCTTTGGCACAACAAAGTATAATGAGGACGACGAGTTTCCGCTACTCTACTGCAACGTATACAACACCTATAAAAATGACAGAAGCTACGACGGAATGTGCAACGTATACCGAATAGCCCGAAACGGAACAAGCTTTGAATCAACTCTTGTTCAGGTAATCAAAATAGGATTTACCGACGATACTCAAAAATGGTCGTCTGCGGACGGAGACGTAAGACCTTTCGGTAATTTTGTCGTTAACACCGATAACAATAATCTGTACGCATTTACTATGAGAGACGAAGGAAGAACTACAAGATTTTTCTCCTTTAAGCTCCCCTCTTTGACCGACGGTAAGCCCGATGCAACTCTCGGTGTTAATATTGTAACTCTCTATGTTGACGATATTATAGATAGCTTTGATACCGAATACTTCAACTATATTCAAGGTGCATCTTACTATAAGGATAAAATTTATTCCCTGGAAGGCTTTACGGACAGCGAAACAAACAAAGCTGCTCTCAAAATAATTGATCTCGATACCAAGACAGTCAAAAAGATCGATCTTTACGGAATGAACCTAAAAACAGAGCCTGAAACGGTATACGTATTTAACGGCGTTGGTTATTATATCGACGTTTTTGGAAACGTATATAAATTCGCGATTGAGTAAATTTTATTTTAATTAATTTGCTTAGTGTTCTGATATAACCGTTTCTTAACAAAATACTACTTATATACAAAAAAGAGAGAGTTCTTCGGATTTTTCATTTATCGAGCGGTTTGGCTTTTTATTAAATTATTCAAAATCAGGCAGTTCTTCGTCACCGTGAAGATTCATCCACTCTATCGCTGCATCAAACGCATCAAGGTCCAAATCTGCCATAGTATTTGTATGGAGAACGACACCTTCCGCCTCTCCGAGAAGAATTTTCTCGCGATAAAAGTCAAGCTGCCAAAGCACAGCCTCACGCGTTGCGGGCTTTTTTTCTCCGAAATTCCACAGATAACATCCAAACATTCTTTTATTTTTAGGAGTCATCTTTTTGAACATCTCGTATTTTTCCGGAATAAGCACGACGTCCTTCTCTTCCCACGTCCACATAATTATGCCATCAAACACATCTAAATAAGGGAGAAATTCATCATCGCTTTTTTTATCCAGACCAAATTCGTGAGTATAAAGTACCATCCATGAATCGATATGGCGAACGTCGTTATTATGAAGCTTATCCATTATATTGGAAAAATCCTCGACCGATACCTTCTTGTATTTGTCTTTCGCTTTAAAATCATCGAAAGCCGCTGCTGTAATATTAGGAAAATCCTTTGCATTCAAAAGATATTCATCAACAACAGCGCGGTCACCGATTCTATTTAAAAGATCCCTTCCTATGTCCCACGCAACGTTACGAAGTGTCACAAAGGATTTATTATATTGTCTTCTGTTAACAGGAATTTCAAGCGGTGTCATAAAAGTGTTTCTTACACCAAGATAAAGACACGCCTCCATTGGCGTCATGCGCGATTCCTCGCAATTACCGTATCCGTTGTTATAAGTTCCAGCAGGATGTCCCCAAAGCCAAAATCTGTCGCGTAGTTTCATATCAAAATACCTCTGTAAAATAATCACCAAAGCTTTACTTTCAAGCATGGGTGTGTTATAATTATATATGGATATTCCGATAAAAACAATGATTTTTTCAACTTAAAATATGGATAAATTGATATGAATAATTATTTAAACAAAAACGGTTTACAGGATAACCTTAATCTTGAATTGCTTCACTTCGGTTATGCCAGCGTAAATAAAGAATGGCATGGCCAAGCAGTACGAAGTCAGACGAGCAGACTTTATTTTATAAAAAGCGGCAGCTTCTTTATTATAGATGCTGATGGAATTCGAACCGATTTTAACGAAGGAGGAATATATCTAATTCCATCGGGATATTCTTATATATACGGATGTGAAAGCGAAAACGAGCATTATTTTTTTCATATACGGCTATACGGCTTTGATAAAATGGATATACTCGGCAGATTTAAAAAAAGCATCTTTTGTAAAATCAAACCTGATTTTGACAGACTTGCAAAATATATTGATTTTAGTAGCGCAACGGCATCGCTGGTAATCAAAAGTGAAATTTACCGTGCGCTTTCAGAGATTTCAATTAATTACAGCGGCATTTTCAACATGCCGATTTACTCAAAGGAGGTTGGCGAGGCGATAAGCTATATCTCCTGTCATTTAAAGGCGCATCTTACCGTTTCGGAAATTGCATCAGCAATAAATCTTGCGAATAGCACGCTCTCAGCTAAATTCAAACGAGAGGTAAAAATGAGCGTTGGAGAATACGTAGATTACAGGGTTATTCTTACCGCAATGCAAATGCTTATCAGCTCACAAAAATCAATTTCCGAAATCAGCTGCTTGCTTGGTTTTTGCGACCAATTTTATTTTTCACGCCGTTTTAAAAAAAGGTATGGAATCTGTCCGCAAGAATTTCGAAAGATAAAAAACGTATTCTAAAAATAATTCTGCTTGAAATCAAATACAAAAAACATCAAAAAAACACACTAAATAACTTTGTATGCTGAAATACAAAATAATTACAGTGTGTTTTTTATTTTTATGACTTATATAGATTTCCGTCGATAAACAGCTCGGAATTTTCGCTTACGTTAATTTTTGCAGATGCATTATCCGAACAAAGATTGCTGATTTTAAGCGAACCCTTGTGCTTCATATTTACAGCGCAGGAAGCATTGCCAATAAAAGCATTGCGAACAAAAACGTTATTCATCGTATGATCGCGATTGTTTACGTCAAAATCAAGGGCAACCGAGTTCTCGTTATCCATACAATTATAAAATATATTCTCAAAAACAACGTTCTTAAGGTCTGCTCCGAAATTGTGATGCAAGGAGCAAGAGCCCGTAGATATTACTCTGTCAACTTCGTTTGTTGCATAGATATTTCCAAAATACGAATTTTCAAGATTTACGTTAATCATAACGGCGGTGTTTATTCTTGAATGAATATTCGTAACGTGAAGTCCGAATATTTCACCGCTAGCACATGACCTTGTATGAATGTAATTATCCTGTCCTATTCTTACGGTCGCGTATGGCGATTTCGGTGATTTGTAAGTATTGAACTCAAATTTGTTAAAGAAGCGAGGTTCTTTATCGGCAATTATCTTGCTCGGAATCGTATCGTGCACGGTATCAATTGTTATATTGTAAATCTTTACTCCATCGTGATTTCTGAGCGCAACGGTAGCGCAATCCGAAGAAGTTGCTACAATGTTTTTAATAACTATATCGTGAATGTCAATCGATTTGCCCACAACGGCGTATTTATCAGATTCTCTTGAGCCGTAAAAGCCCGAAAGTGCAATAAAATCATCACCCGACTGACCGAATATATCTTTTATAACAATATTATTACAGCCGGAACGAATATCAATACCGTCTTGATTTGGAACGTCGGGTCCGCAAATAATTTTCAAGCCGGAAATCAAAGCCTCTTCTACGTAATGAAGATTAATTGCCCACCAACGCTGATTCAGTATCGTAAAATCGAGTAGCTTGAGTCCGCGAAGGTTATGAAGCCTTATAACGTTATTCTTTTCAACGTGAGGAAAACCGTTTTTGCTGCTGGTATCTTCAATCAAGCCATTCATATTCCCGCCGTCAATTATCGCATTACCGACGCCTCTTATGACAATGTTTTCTTGCTCTTCTTCGAGAGTTGAACGGACTTCATCATCGTCAAAATTACGAAAGACGTTATCAATCGAACCGTCAATCTGACGTATGTAGCAATTGTCAAGTACTATTTCAATATTTGAATACAGAATTATGGCTTCTGCTATATCCCACTGCTCTTTACCCGTTCTTTCGTTGACCCGAGGAATAACAACACGTCTTTTTCCGCTTTTCACAGCTTCCAAAACGGCATTGTTAATGGACTTGGAATCGGTTTCGGCAATTATCCCAACGTCATTTGGTGTTACGTAGTTGTTCATAGATTTTTCCTTTCTGCTTTTAGGAAATAATTGATTTATATTTTTCTTTTTCTTCGTTTGATGGCTTAAAATCGGGATGCGAGCAACACGGAAGCGTAGGCTCTTCGCCATTATCACCGTAGAATGGAGAAAGCGTATCGTTTTCGTATTTAAAAAGGTCCTCTTCTTTATGAAAATCCGGAATATCATAAGGAACACCGCGCTCCAAAATGCTTCTGTGCGATAAAATTGCCACCGATGCCATAGTTGTGGCGCAATATACGTCGAAGAAGGGTTGCTTATTCTCTGCTATGCATTCAAAAAATTCACGAATAACCAAAAAATCGCTTCCGCCATGACCGGAGATCTCAATCATTTTACTGTCCTTGTCATTCCATTCAGGCATATAACATATACTTGACGGCTGCCCTTCCGGCGTATCCCATTGATTATAATTAAGCTGTATTCTCTGAGAGCCGTCACGCAAATTTTCAACCTGCCCCTTTATTCCGCATATGCGGTAGGAATTTTCATGGGCACCGAATGCAGCGCAACCCGTTACGCGAAATACGGAATCATCATTATTCAAGCAAGTAATGATAGCCGCTCTGTCTCCAACGTCAAGTCCCATAAGCATATCCGGTGTTTCAGGTACAAATACCGGCATTGCGGTAACTCGAACAGGGGTAGCTCCCGTAATATACATAAGAGGACCGAGAGAATGCGTTATATAATAGCTTCTCGGCAAAAAATTTCGCCAATGCATCTCATAAGGACGAAGTCTTTTTATACCGTCAAGGTCCGATGGGTCAAGCGGATGATTATATTCTCCTTCTGCAAAAAGCAGCTTTCCGAGAGAACCGCTTTTAAATACACGGCTCATCTCTCGATTAAACTTCATAAAAGGATAATTCTCCGCTAACATATAGATTGCCTTGCTTTTTCTTGCAGCACGCACAAGTGCAACTCCGTCAGCCATAGTTGCATTAGACGTACACTCACTTAGCACGTGTATATTCTTCTTAAGGACTTTAATTGCAAAAGCTGCGTGCTGATGAAAATGATTACAGAGAAAGACCGCATCGAGTCCGGGGTGGTCTAAGAAAGAATCAAAATCCTCATAAACTGCCACACCTCTTCCAAGCTCTTCTTTAGCTTTCTCAAGTTTTTTATAATCTCTGTCACATACCGCAACTATACTTGCATTGTTCAGAAGAATCGCCTTGTAAAAGGAAGAGCCTCTGCGAAGCCCGAAAATACCAAGCTTAATCTTTTTCTTCATTTAAAATTACTTCTTTCAAGCCTTCTTATACTCAGCCAATTTCTTATTGATAATAGCAATAGCTTCGCGGTTTTGCCTTACAAATTCTTCATCACTCACGTTTGCTGTAAGCGAACGCTTCCCCTCATATGCTTCAAACCCAAATTTTTTATAAATACCGATTGCGCGATAATACCACGTTGCCGTCAAAAGATACACAAATCCCTCGTATCCAAGCTCATTATACAAATCAAGCACACGACAGATAAGTGCTTTTGCTATTCCCTTTCCTGCGCACTTATTACTTACCGCCAACCAATGCAAACGCTGACATGTTTCTCCAAGATAATCACCGTTCCACAGAGTTAAGGTAGCAACGTATTCTCCGCACTCATCCTTTACAAACAGCATTCTCTGCTCGGGAGCAAGTGTTTGATTCTTAACAAAATTGTTGTGAAATGATTGAAGCGCTGCGTCCATGCTATCAAACTGACCGATAGAGCACTCAAGCTCCGCCCAGCGCACCTCGTCACCCTTTTTATAAAATTCAAAGCTGTATCCGCACGGCAATTCGTATTTCGGATATTGCTTGGTATCGGTTTTATACATATAGACGTAGTAACGCGGAAGTGATTTATCAATCATTTTTGAATTCTCCTCGGTATTTTTATATTTATTATAACAAAAGCAAACAGTGTTTGTATATAGAATAATTCTACCAATATATGTTTTTTGTCCTTTTTTGCATTGACAAATCGCCTTAAAATCCGTATAATTGTTTTATAGATTATTCGTGGGAGATGCCTTATGAAAAACAGCAACATTTGCAAATTCAGCGAAATAAAATCAAGTGACCTAATATGCACGCAGTTTGTGTTCGAAGCAGAAAACACCCAATCAAAAAAATCCTTCGCCGACAGATATATACTGGGATTTGTTTCCGCAGGAGATGGGGTGCTGCATCAAGGCAATTATGAATTTAAATTGAGCAAAGGCACGGTTTTCTTCGTAGAAAAGAACACGCATTTCAGTATAAAGGGTAACACTCAATTTGCTTACTTTTACATAACCTTTTACGGAAGACGCGCGGACGAGCTTGTTTTACGCTATCTCTTGTCAAAGGAATGCTGCATATTTAATCTCAGCGAACATTTCGAGGAGCTGTATTCATTTGCGCTTAATTGCTTGAACAGAGCAAACGAAGAAAACATCGATATTCTAAGCGAATGCGGTTTGCTATATCTTCTGACGTACCTTGAAGTCAAAAAAACAAAAAGCTCCGACCTGATTTCGACTATAATCACAATTACGTCACAAAACTTCTCAGACGTAAATTTTTCTCTCAAAACATTATCAGAAACTATGAAATACGATGCAAAATATCTTTCATTTTACTTTAAGAAGCACAAACAAATTTGCTATTCGGAATATCTCAGAGACCTCCGCATAAAGAGAGCAGTTTTTTTGATCGAACAAGGACTGACAAGCGTAAAAAACATATCTTTGCTTTCAGGCTTTTCGGATGCCCTGTATTTTTCCAAGGTATTTAAAAAAGAGATGGGACAAAGTCCTAAAGAGTATATTGCCTGTAAAACGAATAAATAAATTACGTCACTCGTATCTGTAAGTCATATCCATTCTTTCAGAGGCAAACTTTCTCACCCTGAACGTACCATGGCAAAGCAATGGAAATTTCTAAAAAAATATACGATATAATATCTATTGCAGAGCTGTACTATGTTATAAGACAATATCATTTTAAACGAAAACGACAAAAGCTTTCGACCTGATAATATATCTTATAACAGACAAAAAACAACAAAAAAGCATTAAAGCACTCTGCCGAGCTTGGCAGAGTGCTTTTTGATAAAGACAAAATTTAAATTATTTTCCGGTAAATTCGTTTGCCATATTCTGAATAGTTGCAGCGCGGTAAAGATTATGCGATGCGTTTCTGTATTTATCATCATATTCAACAATACCGTCGGTAACGCCCTCGATCGTTCTCATCGATTGACCAAGGTTTCCGCCCGTTGCGATGATCTCGGACTGGAGTCCCTTTATGTTGATATCTCTAGGAGTAACGCCCTCGGCAAGTGACCTGCATACTGCTATACCTGCCGCTTCGCCCATTGAGAGACAGCACATAATAAGTCTTGCGCCGGACTGAGCATACACGTCAGAAGAAAGGTTTCTTCCCGCAACGAGAAGGTTTTCTACGCGGACGGGAACGAGACATCCGTAAGGAATATCGTAATATCTCTGCGGCTCAAACTCAGCAAACTCTGCAGTCTGACCCTTGACGTTTACAACAGGCTTACCGTTCGGAGGCGGCGTGGTTGTGCCAAATCCGCCCGAGTTGCTTATAACGTACTGAAGCTCTCCGTTAAGCATTATAGGCGCCCACTTTATATTTCCCGTTTCCTCAAAGTTGTGTACATCGTATCCGTGGTTAGAAATAGCAATAACGTCATCGTGCTTACGGCAGAACGCAATATCTTCAGCGGTAAGACGGTATTCTCCGACTATTCTTCGGCTCTCTCTTACACCGAGCAGGCTCGCTGTGGTGGCAAGGAAGGAATTTTCAAATCCGGGAACTCTCTTTTTGATATATTCAGCAAGCATCGTTGCCTGCTCTCTTCCCTCAAAATACATACGTGTGAGATCTCTGTTATCTATCGGGAAGCATTTTCTCGAATGAGCGAAGCAAATGCTCACCTCATCCATACCGCAATTCTGAGGTCTGCCGGGCACGTGAGTTATCCAGTTAAGATGGTTATCTGACTCATAAGGAAGAATACCGCTCGCAAGGTCCTCCCTTATCATTTTAACCCATTTCGGATCGTTCTTTTTGAGCTCAGAGTTCTGATATTCGTCCCAGTTTACACCGCCGAGAATGAATTCAAGGGAGCAAGCCTGGCTCATACCGTCCTCAGAACGTCCGCTCTCGGTTTCTGCGCCTGCATAGTAAGCAAGGTCGGAGTCACCCGTTGCATCGATAAATCTTTTTGCAGATATGTATTTACGGCCTGTCTTAGTCTGAATAACAACACCCTTAAGAGTGTCTCCGTCCATTACTGCATCAACAACGCTCGTTACAAACAAGGTATCAACGTTGTATTTTTTAACCATCTGATCAAGGACAAGCTTATGCTTTTCTACGTTGGTGTTTCTGTGCCAATGTCCTTCGACCGCCTCAAGCTCATCTAACATCTCTTTTCCGATACCTGCGACAAAGTCGAGCGGAATATTTACAAGTCCCATAGTAACAAGTCCGCCAAGCGCGCTCGTTGCCTCAATAAGTAATACGCGATATCCTCTTTTACCTACCGCAACTGCAGCTCCAAAGCCAGCTACTCCGCCGCCCGCTACTACAACGTCATAATCTCCGTAAAAGGGGATTTCCTTTACTTTCTCCATAATTTTTTCATTGTTAAAATCGATCATTCCTCTTCATCCTTTCATATTACTGAATTTTTACTATTGCCTCGGACGCACAATTTTTTGCACATTTTCCACATCCGACACACTTCTCGGGGTCAATATGCGCACCTTTAACGTTCATTGTAATCGCTGATACTGGGCATACGTATTGACATTCCTGACAAAAGCAGCAGCCTGCTTCCACACTGTATTTTGCCATAACACATCTCCTTGACGTAAACAAGTATAACAATGCAGAGAAGTTTATTCAATGTAATATCTTTACAGGTATTAGCACATTTTTTACCTTTGGATTGACAATGAAATATTATTTTGGTATAATTCTTATAAAAGGAGATTGAAATATGAACACTAGCAAAGAAATCACATCCTTCATCAATGCGATAAGAGAAATAAGCGGAATAGGCATTTGCTACTACGACCTTAACTCCTTTTTCAACTATGACAAATATGGAGTACAAAGCAACAGAGGTCATTATTGCGCCTTCTGTGAAAAAGCAAGATCATTACCCGGAGGTCGTGACGAATGCACACGAAGCGACAAGAGCGAAGCTATAATACTTGCAAAGCAATACAAAGAACCTTTCTTTTATGAATGCCATATGGGTATGCGTGAGCTTGTTATACCTCTTATGCGCGAGGATTCCCTTCTTGGTATTCTGTTTGTTGGTCAATGCCGCACGGAAGATGTTGACGGTGCACGTATCGCGCAGAACGCAAAGCGCCTAAAGGGAGATCCGGATGAATTTATCAGGCTTTACGAGGAGCTGCCACTTATCTCGCAAAAGCATCTTTTGAACGTTAGCACAATACTTTCGGAGTATTTTGACGTAAGAATATGGAATAACGAACTTTTAGCCCCTATCACAGCTTCGCGACCATCGAACCAAGATTTAGCTGAGGCAATACACAACTTCATTCGCTTGAATTACAGGTATAAGATTTCCCCGCAAGAAATTTCAAACGAATTTCACGTCAATGCCTCATATGCTTCACGCCGATTCAGTCAACACTACAAAAAAACGATAACTGAGCACATTACAGATGTCAGAATAAAACGCGCAAAAACGCTTTTGAGTGAGACTGGTGCCCCAGTTGGAAACATTGCCCTCAACGTTGGTTTTGACGACGTTAATTATTTTTCACGTGTGTTCAAGAAGGCAACAGGCTGCACGCCAAGTCAATACCGCAAGCTTTCAATCGGAAATTCGGATGTTGAAAGCGAGTACAAAGAATGATATAATTTACCTATGAAAATTGTACGAAGGTTAATACAATGTTGTTTATCAAAAAACGGATATATAAAAACTATGGCAGGCAAGGACATAAAGAACGGTTGCCTGCTCATAGGTGATGACGGAAAAATCCTTGTAATCGGAGAAAAAATTGATGCTCCGAGTGATTCGGAAATAATTGATGTAGAAGGACGACTTGTTACCCCGGTTGCGTTGAGGCACATTGCCACATCGGGCTCGGTGATCTTTCGGGTAAGGATTATAACGAATCCTCAAGCCCTATAACCCCCGAAATGCGCGCTATTGACGGAATAAATCCACAAAACGAGGTATTCAAAAATGCTATAAGGGGCGGTGTCACCTCTGTTTGCACAGGTCCCGGCAGCGCGAATATTATTGGCGGTACGTTTGCGGCAATAAATTGCTACGGAAAGCGCATTGACGATATGATAATCAAAAATCCCGTAGCACAGACGGTGCACTAATAGCCGATGAGCTTGAAAAAGAGGGGTACCCCGCATTTGTCGGTCCTTCTATGGGCGGAATATCCAAATACGAGCTTTTAAACAAAAGCTTCACTACACCTGCAGCACTTCACAAGGCAGGAGTTGACATAGCTATCATAACCGATGCTGGCGTTATACAGATACAGTATCTGCCGCTTGTTGCGGGATTGGCAGCCAAATCAGGACTTCCAATTGACGAGGCATGGAAATCAATCACTATTAATGCTGCGACACTTACCGGAATCGGTGACAAAGTCGGAAGTCTTGAGGTTGGAAAAGACGGAGACGTTGTAATCTGGCAGGCAGATCCTCTGTGTGAAATAGGGGCTGAAGCATTTGTTACGATTATTGACGGAAAAGTAGTTTACAAAGCTAAATAAATCACATAAAAACGCTTTTGAGTGATTACGTAGCCCTGTATTTTTTCAAAGCTATTTTAAAAAATCAAATTTAAAAGAATACGTAGAAAAAGTGTCAAAATATACAAGATTAATTTCCTATTCTATAAAAATAAAAAACTCTTGAAGCAAAAACGACAAGAGTTTTTTATTTTTTCGCAAAAACAGAGAGAGAAAGACTGCCGCTTTTTATACAGTAAGATCCTCAAAATATCCGTGATATTTGATATCCACCTTGCTGTTCGGAAAAAGGAACTTATAAAGCTCGGTGCAGTAATCGTCTGTCATAGATGCCATATAATCAACAACTATCTGGTTTGGCTCGGTTTCAATATACGGTGTTTTTGCTGCATAATGATTTCCTGAAACGAAATCAATGTGATGCTTAAAGACGGGAGATGCTTTATTTCCATCTTTCAGATCGCGAAGAAGCTTCATATACATATTCTGCATCATGGGCTTCACGGTATTATCAAGAACGTGCGTTATTTTCTCTGTTTTGTATATCTGCTCGTAGTTGACCTTTTTAGCTTCCTTCATGCCAAGGTAATGTTCGGAATCCATCATTATATATGGTTTACCGTAGCTGTGCTCAATAATATTAACCTCAAGATTGTTAATAATCTCCGCATTAATTGTTCCAATACCCGCATCACCAAGAGAGGTGTCGGAATCAATAAATTTTGCGCGCTTTGCATCCTGTCGATCTTTTCCAAGATATGCAATTATATCACAAACTCTGACAACACAGCCCTCAAGTGTTGAAGGAATAATTTTTGCTATATTTTTTTCATCGGTATAACAGCTTTCAACCATTTGGTCAAATGCATCAAAATCAGGCATAACGGACGGACGGTATTCATGCATTTCAAATTCACCATTGTGAGTTATAATGCCGTCAAGAGTGTCAAGCGTAATATTTAATGGAAAAATACCGTCAAGAACTCTGACACTGTGAACATTATGGTTAAAATATCTTCCTGTTTCAGCATGAAAAACCTCGCTGATATAACGCTCGCCCGCATGACCAAACGGAGTATGCCCGATATCGTGTCCGAGCGCAATAGCTTCGATAAGATCAAGATTTAAATTGAGAACCGAGCCAATCGAACGCGCAATTCTTGAAACAAGTTGAACGTGAAGGGCGCGCCTTGTTATATCGTCGTTTTTATAAAAGGAGAAAACCTGCGTTTTATCGGTATATCTGTTATAATACGGACTGTGCATAATTTTGTCAACGTCGCGCGCATAGGCAGGACGCCACACAGACTCGCGGTCATAAGCAGGGTTGCGTCTTACAGCATTTGCACTTTTGGCTGCAAAGTTCGGACGTGTTCCCTTTTCAATATCCTCTCTGATTCTCTCGAGTATTTCGGGAGAAAGTTTTTCGTAATTGGGCATTTTATTCTCCTATAAGTAAAATAGATAAACAATTATATGTAAAGTATATCATATAATTGACTCGCTTGTCAATAATTCAAAATAAAAAGACCTGCGGGGTCAGTGCAGGTCTTTATTGATTATGCCATTTTATTGAACTTAAGCGTAAACTCAGACTTCTTATGAGCTGCATTGTTCTTATGAAGGATTCCGTGAGCAACTGCCTGGTCAACCTTCTTTACAGCAAGTCTATAAAGCTCAGATGCAGCAGTCTTGTCACCCGACTCAACAGCAGCGTTAAACTTCTTAATTGCGGTCTTGAGCTGGCTCTTAACCATCTGATTCTGAAGTGCCTTGGTCTGATTAACAAGAATACGCTTTTTAGCAGACTTAATATTAGCCATTTTGATCTCCTTTTAGATTTTATTGGCTTATCACCGCTTAATACACTTTACAGCTGAGAGGGTCCGTAAAGGAAAAATAGGTAGACTGACGCCAATTATTTTTCATACTGAATGATTTTACCATAATATTTAATAAAAATCAAGTACTTTTACAAAAAAATCAAAAAATAATTTCAATATCTATTGACAAATCAGAAAAAAGATGCTATACTTGTAAAGTAAATCGCTTTACATCGTTCTTTTTCTTTTCAAATTTGAGGTGCATGACTATGTTTGAAAAAAATATGAGAATTGCATATCTTCTTGATTTTTACGGTGATGCTCTTGATGAGCGCACCGGCAATATTATGCAAGCATACTACAACGAAGACCTCTCTCTAGCCGAAATTGCCGACGGTGAAAGCATTTCACGGCAAGGCGTTCGCCACATTATAAAAAAAGGCGAGGAAAATCTGGAATTTCTTGAAAGCAAGCTTGGACTTGCATCGCACTACAACGAGCTCCGTCAGGCAATTAACAAGCTTGAGACGGTCAGAAATTACTTGAAACTCCAAATAAATGCCGAGGAATCGGAAAAACTTATTTCCGAGGTCATCACCACAATCCAAAACAAAGGAATCTGATATGTTCCAAAGTCTTACCGAAAAACTCTCAAACGCTTTTGCAAAATTCAGAAATAAAGGAAAGTTGACGGAAGCCGATGTCAGAGAGGGCATGCGAGAGGTTAAGCTTGCCCTGCTCGAAGCCGACGTAAACTTTAAGGTCGTTAAGGATTTTACAAAGGTAGTTACTGAAAGAGCCGTTGGAGCACAGGTGCTTGAAAGCCTTCTGCCGGCTCAGCAAATAATAAAAATAGTAAACGAAGAGCTTATAAAACTTATGGGCTCCGAATCAGCAAAAATTTCCATCAGCCCCAAGCCGCCGACAGTAATTATGATGGTCGGTCTTCAAGGAGCGGGAAAAACCACGCATGCAGGCAAAATTGCTAACACGTTCAAGCAAAAAGGCAAGAATCCCCTGCTCGTTGCCTGCGACGTTTACAGACCCGCTGCTATCGATCAATTAAAAATCGTCGGTGAATCAATCGGCATTCCCGTTTTTTCTATGGGCGTAAAAATATCCCCTGTCGAAATTGCAAAAGCTGGTTTGGAATATGCAAAGAAAAACGGTCACGATATGGTCTTTATAGATACTGCTGGCCGACTGCACATTGACGAGGAATTGATGGGCGAGCTTGTAAAAATCAAAGAAGCCACCTTACCCGAAGAGATCCTTCTTGTCGTTGATGCAATGACAGGTCAGGATGCCGTTAACGTAGCCAAATCGTTTAACGAGTTGCTTGACGTAACCGGCGTCGTTCTTACAAAAATGGACGGTGATACTCGTGGCGGTGCCGCGCTCTCCGTAAGATATATTACGGGAAAACCGATAAAATATATCGGTACGGGTGAAAAGATTGACGCAATAGAACTCTTCCACCCCGACAGAGTTGCGTCAAGAATACTCGGCATGGGAGACGTCCTTTCGCTGATTGAAAAAGCAGAAGCCGCTTTTGATGAAAAGAACGCGAAGGAAATGGAAAAGAAATTCAGAGAGCAGACCTTTACTCTCGAAGATTTTTTAAACCAGATGTATCAAATCAAAAAAATGGGCAACGTTAATCAGCTCCTTTCAATGCTTCCCGGTGTAAAACCAGGCGCACTTAAGGACGCGGAGATTGACGAAAAGCACATGGCGAGAATTGAAGCAATAATTCTTTCAATGACGAAAAATGAACGTCTTCGTCCCGAAACGATAAACGGATCACGCAGAAAAAGAATTGCAAACGGCTCGGGAACAACAGTTGAAGACGTAAACAAGCTTCTTCGTCAATTTGAACAGATGAAGAAAACAATGAAACAGTTTTCAAATATGGGTAAACGCCGCGGATTTGGCGGAATGAAGCTTCCCTTTTAAAAGTATATAATTAAAACAATTATAAATTTTTCAAACATTTTGGAGGACAAAAAAATGGCAGTTAAAATCAGACTTACTAGAATGGGTAAAAAGAAGAACCCCTTCTACCGCGTTGTTGTTATGGATCAGAGAGCACGTCGTGACGGCGCAGCTATTGAAGAAATCGGTTACTACAACCCCATGACCAACCCTGCTGAAATTAAGATTGATGCAGAAAAGGCTACGAAGTGGCTCAACAATGGTGCACAACCCACTGCAACTGTAAGAACTCTTCTCAAGAAGAGCGAAATAATTAAATAATAGTCATTAAATCGGAAGGAAGTTTCGGTATAAGCCGAAACAGGTAGCGCAAATGGATCTGAAGCAAATACTTACAGACATCGCGCGTGCAATCGTTGATACTCCCGATGCCGTCAGCGTAGAAGAAATCGTTAACGGTGATGACGTTGAGCTTATTCTTACAGTTTCTGAAGATGATACCGGAATGGTTATCGGTCGCCACGGTAAGATAGCAAAAGCCATCAGGCAAATAATGAAAGCCGCAGCGAATACGTGCGGTAAGCACGTAACTGTTGAAATTAAATAATTTCAATCCTCGGGTAATTATGCCCGAGGATGCTTTTTTGTGAAAATACAACAATTCCCTACTTATGTTTATATACATATCTACCATTTATAAATATTGTTTTCCACAAAATTCAATCGGAGATAAAAGCTTATGAAAAAATATATTATGGCACTTGACCAAGGAACAACAAGTTCAAGATGCATACTTTTTGACAAGGACGGCAACATTTGCAGTATAGCGCAAAAAGAATTTCCGCAAATTTTTCCTAAGGACGGATGGGTCGAGCACGATCCAATGACAATATGGTCAACTCAAATAAGTGTTGCAACCGAAGCTGTATTAAAGATTGGCGCAAGCTGGGATGAAATACACGGCATCGGAATAACCAACCAACGTGAAACAACTATCGTATGGGACAGAAAAACAGGAACTCCCGTATATAATGCAATTGTTTGGCAATGCAGAAGAACCGCCGACCTCTGCGCTGAGTTAACCTCAAACGGATATAATAAGCTTATAAAAGAAAAAACAGGATTAATTATCGACCCGTATTTTTCAGCAAGCAAAATAAAATGGATACTTGATAACGTAGAAGGAGCAAGAGACAAAGCCCTCAAAGGCGAGCTTTGCTTTGGAACAGTAGACTCCTGGCTTATCTGGAATCTTACAGGTGGAAAGATACACGCAACCGACTATTCCAACGCTTCAAGAACGATGCTGTTCAATATAAGCACTCTGGAATGGGACGATGAATTGCTCACATTATTCAATATACCGAAGGGTATTCTGCCCGAAATTAAGCCCTCAAGTTGTCTTTTCGGTCATTCTGAACCTAAAATTCTTGGCGCTGAAATTCCAATAGGAGGAGTAGTTGGCGACCAACAAGCTGCGCTTTTCGGACAATGCTGTTTTAACAAAGGCGATATAAAAAACACATACGGTACAGGCGCATTCATGCTTATGAACACCGGTGACACTCCTTATATAACAGAAGACGGTCTTCTTACCACGATCGGATGGGGACTTGACGGAAAAGTGAATTATGCGCTCGAAGGCTCGGTATTTACCTGCGGGGCAGCTATTCAATGGCTAAGAGATGGACTACGTCTAATTGAATCGGCAAAGGACAGTGAATACTACGCATCAAAGGTTGAAGATTCAGGCGGAGTTGTGGTTGTTCCCGCATTCCAAGGTCTGGGCGCACCTTGGTGGGATTCATACGCCAGAGGAATGATTATCGGTTTAACCCGAGCAACTACCAAAAATCATATTATACGCGCAACGCTCGAGTCGATAGCTTTTCAAACCGCAGACGTAATTGAGCTTATGGAAAATTCGACAAAGATCAGAATTAAAGGTTTAAAGGTTGACGGAGGAGCAAGTGCAAATAATCTGCTTATGAGCTTCCAAGCCGATATACTTGACGTCTTAATTGAGCGTCCGTCATGCATTGAAACTACTGCGCTCGGAGCAGCATATATGTGCGGACTTACGCTTGGTGTATACGCCTCGATAAACGAAATCATTGCAACGAGATGTAACGACAGAAAATTTACTCCAGCGAAAAATGAAGAATGGAGAAAAGCTCGGATTACAGAATGGAAAAAAGCTGTAAATCGCTGTCTTGGTTGGAAGGAATAATTAGTTTTGTCGGCTTCGCACCGCGAATTCGTCTCTTAAGATTTATGCAATCCATAATCCTAGTTGTGTCGGATTCTTCGTGTGAAGCCGCCTCTTTTTTGGCTAAAATTAAAATTTTTGATTTCAGATATAATTTGCATTTTAACTATTGACAAACAGTCAAAAAAGTGATATAATAACAACGTTGCTGGTGTGGCTCAGTTGGTAGAGCAGTTGATTCGTAATCAACAGGTCACCGGTTCAAGTCCGGTCACCAGCTCCAAATATCAAGAGAACCGCAAGGTTCTCTTTTTTTAAGAAAAAAGAGAGGAAGATTCAATATGGATTTATGCAATCTTTCGGTTATAAAAGCCCTTATGAACGAAGCAGGAATCAATTTCAGAAAAGACTACGGTCAGAACTTCCTCACCAACAGACTGATCCCCGAGGATATCGCCGAAAACTGTACGGATACAAGTGAAAGCCTGATCATTGAGATCGGTCCCGGAATAGGATGCTTAACGGCAGAACTCGCTAAAAGATATAAGCGCGTCGTTGCAGTTGAAATAGACAGGGGATTAATCCCGATACTCGATAAAACGCTCGCTGAATTCGATAACGTTATCGTAATCAACGATGATATAATGAAAACGGATATCCAAGAGTTGGTTAACAAATACTCTCTTGGTATGCCCGTTTCCGTTTGCGCAAATCTTCCCTACTATATCACAACTCCCATACTTATGTATCTATTGGAATCGGGAGTGAAATTTTCATCTATTACTGTTATGGTTCAAAACGAGGTAGCGGCAAGACTTGCTGCAAAACCCGGAAGCAGTGATTACGGTGCAATAACCGCCGTGCTTGGATATTACGGTACGGTAAAAAAACTCTTTAAGGTTTCCGCTGGTTGCTTTATTCCCGCTCCCAAGGTTGACAGTGCCGTAGTAAGAATAGACCTTTATAACACTCCATGTTATACTCCTATAAGTGAAAAGCTATTTCGCGACCTTATAAAAGCAGCCTTTGAGATGCGAAGGAAAACTTTAATCAACGCAGTATCATCAAAACTGCCGCATATTAACAAACAAAAAATTACAGAAGCACTCAATTCGCTTGGCTTATCCGAAACGGTAAGAGGCGAACGTTTAAGTACGGAAGAATTTGTCAAGCTTTCGGATTTCCTTTTTGTTAATCAATAATTCAAGCTATATAAAAAATGCAGAGAGAGCCTTTAGCAGCGTTTATGACGCGCGCTCCTCTGCATTTTTTATTAAAATTTAATTACGTCCCTCGGTTCACGCAACAGCCATTTACCCGATGTAAAATCAGGAATTGGCTGCGGAGCTCCGCCGCATGCTATTGATGCTTCCGAAAGAGCGGTAATGCTCATCCAGGCAGCCGCATCATACACGTCGATGGGCATTTCTCTCCCCTCTCGCAATGCAGCAAAAAATTCTTTAAACTCGATATAGTCCATTCCGCCGTGTCCCGCCGCAATCTGCTCATCAGTCATATTTTTCCATACATCAGGGAGATATTCGTCGTATTTAGCTGCGTTTTTGCAGTTTTCCCAAAACTCATGAGTGTTACATTCACCGTCAATCGCGATCATCTCGGCTTCCATATTTGCGAGACCTTTCGTGCCTCTGACAGTAAATTCTCTTGAATAATATTTTGGAAGCGTTGTATCCAGCTTTAAAGAAATGGTTTCTCCGCCGGCGCAGGTAATAATCGTATTCACAATGTCTCCCTGCTTAAATTCCGCTCCAACAAGCGATTTATCGGGATTTGCTTCTGTTTTTGAAAAATCATTTAATCCCGCGCTTTTTGATGCAACGGAAACGAGTGATAGCATTTGGTTACCTCTGTTAATATTCAGAATTTTTGCAATCGGACCAAGCTCGTGTGTAGGATAATTATCACAGTTTCTGTTCATATAATTACGGAGTCTGTAATGTCTGTTTACGTTTCCGCCAAGTATTTCATCACGAAGATCGTGTCCGTATGCACCGTGGCAATGAACGATTGTTCCAAGCTTGCCGCTCCGAACAAGAGCTGTACTGAGAAGCTCGAATTTATTGAAACAGCAATTTTCCATAAGCATGATCGGAGTTCTGGTGCGCTCATATGTTCTTACCATTGCCCAGCAATCGTGAATACTATACGCCCCGCCTACCTCCATCGAAACGGCAACGCCCGCTTCCATAGCTGCAACGGCTATTTCCACATGGCTTTCCCACGCACTGCTTACAAAGACTGCATCAAGCTTTTCTTCCGCAAACATTTTACGGTAATCTGTATATCCGTTTGGGGCTGTACCGGAGATTTCAACAACACGTTCCTTTGCCATATCAACTCTGTCGGGATATAGGTCACAAACCGCTACTATTTCCACATCACCTATCGAGAGTACTGTTTTTATAAGAGAATACCCTCTTTTTCCGACGCCCGCTACTGCAAATCTGATTTTTTTCATAGTATGTTACCTCGCAAAAAGTCATATTGACAAAATTGATTCTTCGTGATACAATAATTTTAACACACTAAAAAATATATGTATATACTATTTTTGGTTATTTTTATATAATTTCTGATATATTTAAGAGGTTAATATGCATTTAGGGTGCGAAGTCAAAAATTCACTTGTAATATACAGGCTTTTTACATTTTTTGAAAAAAGGTTTGATAATGGATATTTTTTCAAGGGAGAATGCCACGACTTTTATGAAGTTGTATGTGTTATATCGGGTTCGGTCGGTATTACGGCAGGCAAAAAAATATATTCACTGAGCGAGGGGGAGATGATATTTCATCCTCCCGGTGAATTTCATGCCATATGGGAGGAAAAAAACAGCAATCCTACGGTTATTATTTTTTCATTTTCCGCAAATCCCTTTCCAACCGTTAATCAAAGAGTTTTCAAGTTAAGTGAAAGTAATATAAGCGAAATTTCAGCCTTACACACCGATATTAAAGATAGTTTTAATACACGAAACGGAGCAATCACCGACATAAAGGAAGGTTATGAAGCAAGTGCGTCCCTTGCGGTCAAAAAACTTGAAATTTTTCTGATTTCTATTTTTTTGAAAAACAATGAATGCGTCGCGCTCGCGCAAAAATCAACGTCAAAATTATTCTCACGAATTTTATCAGTTATGGAATCAAACATATCAAAACCTATGACAACTTTGAATTTAGCGCGACTATGTGAAATCAGCGTTCCCACGCTTGAAAACACGGTTAACAAATATCTTGGCTACGGAGCAATAGCACATTTTAATGTAATGAAGATGCAACGCGCTCACACAATGCTCTTATCAGGTTCAAACGTAAAGGAAACTGCTTTTGCCCTCGGTTTTGTAAATCAAAATTATTTCAGCGCAAGGTTTAAAAAATACTACGGTTATTCCCCGTCTATGATAAAAAAAACAACAATCAACTATTAAAGAAAGGGTATAAACATGAACGAAACGAAAAAATCGCCGCCTGTTTCCACTTATATATTTAAAGGTGCGGTTATGGGATTGTTTACGGTTATAATAAAACTTATAGTATCCTTTTCTTCAATTTCAACATACACTCAGAACTCAATAATTCCGGATTTGCCTAATTTTGCTGTATGTATTTCCATATTTATTTGCTCAATAATCATATACAATTCGATATTCAGTCTTTTTCTTTTCTTCAGTCCGAATCTTTGCAACGAATATTTATTTAGCAAAAACAAGCCGGCGTTTATTTCCAAATCTTTTCTTGCCGAAGCAATCCCCGCAATCACGGTTCTTTCTTTTGCGGCAGCAATCGGTGCCAATTTCGAAATCACAGGAATTTTCAAATTTCACGCAGACGAGCTGAATTTCTCGGGCGGATTTGTTCCTTTCATTGCAACAATTTTTATAACATCACTTCTATTGCTTTACCAAAGATATGAGTCAATACGTTATTGGAAATTTCTCAAAAGACACCAGACAATTGAAGAACTGAAAAATAAACCAAAAATTATTTTCAAAGTTCTTCTCATTTCGGTTGCCTATCCAATTATTCTCCCGTTTATACCGCTTCTTGGATATCTCATATTCACTTTGATAAGAACCTTGCAAAAACTGATAAGTACACCTCTTTTATGCATTTTTTTAATTTTAATTATTTTCTTTATAGTTTTGATAAAATTAATTATCTCTTTAAACAAACGGAAGAAATTTATTAAACAAGTGATAACGGTTGCTCGCGAACACTCCTTTGAGCTTTCCGAAATACAAAATCCCTATGCTTCTCTTTTTTCAAGAAAAAAGCAGTGCCTCTTTACTTTGAAAAGCAAAAAGGCAATTTACGACTGTCTTGTTATCGGACACCTAAAACGCGAGGTTCCAATCTGCTTCATCTCGGAAAGCGAAGGATACTTCAGGCTTCGTTTAGGTACTGCGAAGCACAATATAACGATACAAAAACACTTTGTATATTCAACACCCGGAAACGGAAAGAAGATAATGATAATAAATCCCACCCCGAAATACGCATATATCTGCGATCTTGGAGAAGAGCAAGAAAAACGAATATACAATGCAGAAAAGGTATGGGATTACGTTGCATACGAAGCCGAAGCATTTATCGGAGCGCTTGACAGGGGATGCCTCGGAAATTATAGCTCAGCAGTCGACAAAAACGACCCAAAAATTCCGAAATTAAGACAACATCCTATCGACGTTTAAGTCTATACATAATTCGCCTTATCATTTCAAAAGGAACTACAGAAGATGCAAGTAGTATGACTCTTAAAATTTCATTAAAATTAAGCGGAAGAGTTCTGAAAACGGAACCGCCGAAATAAATCATAACAAGCTGGATTACCGATATAGAAATCATAATAACGGTAAACGGCTTGTTTTTTGTTATACCCGAGAGCATCCACATTCTTTCACATCTTGCACCGAAACAGTTGAAGATTCCGGAAAATATAAACAGAGCATAAAATCCGGTCATGAAATATATGTCGTCCGATGAAACTCTGAACATATTATGAAAATAACTCATCTTTAAAAAACTGATGCACATTATAAGAGTAAAGGCCCCTGTAAAAGAAATTTGATGGATCATTTCAGGTGATAAGATAGCTTCATCCCTGCTTTTTGGTTTTTCAAGCATGTAATATTCATGCGGAGGCTCTCCGGCAAACGCCAAACCGCCTAACGTATCCATTATTATATTTACCCAAAGCATCTGTATTATAGTTATCGGGCTGTCTATACCGAGAAACTGTCCAAAAAGAGATACTCCGCACGCAGTTAAATTCATAATAAGCTGAAAAGTTATAAATTTCCTTATAGACTTAAATATCGTTCTGCCGTAAAGTATAGTTCTGTTTATTGAAAAAAAGCTGTTATTAACTAAAATGATATCACCTGCGCCTTTTGCAATATCTGCGGCATTGCCCATAGCAAAACCAATATCAGCAAGCTTAAGTGAAGGGGCATCGTTTACACCGTCACCCGTCATTCCAACAACAAGCTCCTCTTCCTGAGAAAGCCGCACCAGTCTTGTTTTATCCTGCGGTAAAGCTCTGGCAAGAACCCTCAGTCTTTTTAATATTTTCTTAACCTCTTCATCGCTCATTGAATTAAGCTCACTTGAAGTAATAACCAGCTCATCGGATGAGGTTCCCATTATTCCGCATTCTCTCGCAATCGCGGTAGCAGTAGCCTTTCCGTCCCCCGTCATCATAACTACCTGAACGCCTGCCCTTTTTACTCCTCTGACGGATTCTTTTACACCGCGGCGTATCTTATCTTTCATTACAACGAGTGCCACAAATATATATTCTTCCTTTTCCGTCTTTGTAGCTATTCCGATAATCCTGTTGCCAACCTCTGCAGCCTTTAAATATTCATCCTCTATTTTTCTTCTTTGAAATTCCACGATATTTCCCGTGTCATCGAGCGCCTTTGTTGAATTGGATATAATTATCTCGGGGGCACCTTTAATAAGTGTCAAACGGTTCTCAAGCACAATCGAGGAAATTTTTTTCTCACTTGTAAATTTGTTTTTTTCAACTATCGTAACGTTCGGGGCGCTTTCATTTTTAAATAATTCCGCCAACGCTCTGTCTGTTCCGTTACCGCCTATTATTTTACCCGAGCTTACCGTTACGTCGGTATTGTATTTTGCGTTAAGGCATAAAGTATTATATATTTCGGCACTCTTTTTAAGAGAGGCAAGATTTTTCGAGATACCGCTCACTGTAATTATATAATCACACTCGGGTTTTCCGACGGTCAGCGTACCGGTTTTATCCGTGAATAAAATATTCATTGAGCCGGCTGTTTCTATTCCAACGAGTTTTTTTACCAATACACCGTCCTTGAACATCTTTTTCATATTTGCTGATAATACAACGGTTATCATCATTGGAAGCCCCTCCGGTGCTGCAACAACCACTACCGTTATCATAAGGGTAAGAGCATGTATTAAACTTGAAATCAAAAAAGGAATATCGCGAAACGATTCAAGAATCTTTGACGCAACAAATCCGTTATCCGCAACGAAGGTATTAAACAGATAGGTTATTGCAACTATGGCAGCCATAATATATCCGATTTTACTTATTTGCGTAGCAAATTTTCTTAATCTTAATTTAAGCGGGCTTTCACGCGTTTCGCTTTGTACGTCACGCGCAACCATTCCGTAGTAGGTAGTAATTCCTACTCTGCCAACCCGCATAACAGCCTCGCCGCTTACAACAACCGTTCCTCTAAAAACAGTACCCTTGTTTGACAGATCCCAATCAACACCGCTGTCGCATTTATATTTTTCAGCATCACGGCTTTCGCCGTTAAGCGCTGACTGGTCAACCTTTAACGTGCCTGACAATATAAATCCGTCGGCATGTATTTTCTCGCCGGCAGAAAGAAAAACAATATCACCGACGACTATATCCGATACCGATATCTCCCTTATCTCCCCACTTCTTAAGACGCGCACCAAAGCCTGCACTTCTCCCTGTTTCATTTTCTGAAACACTTTTTCACTGCCGCATTCAGATGCAGTCGAAACGGTTGTTGCAATAAGAATTGCGCATACAATTCCGAAAACCTCAAAAAAATTACACCGTCCAAAAGTAAATGCAACCTCTATAATCAAAGCAAAAATCAAAACCTTGATTATCGGGTCATTGAGATTTTCAAAAAATCTTCGCACAAAGCCTTTGCTTTTTTCTTCAACAAGCGAATTATCACCGTACTTTTCACGGGAGCGTAAAACTTCGTCTTCATTGAGTCCTGTTTTTTCTTTTATTTTCATATTGCCATATATCCTTTTAAACGATTATTTTACTTAAATATATGACTGTTAACACAAATAAAAGACCGCCGACAGAAAATTTCTGTCGGCGGTCTATATGATGTTTAAAAAAATTCGGTAATGTATATGAAAAAAACTATCTTTAAAACCTTATGAGTTCGATTCTCTTCGGTTATAAAGAACCCCGCGAGGCCGTGTAAGGCAATGTTTAACCCTGTATATACAGGTGGGTGCTCTCTCTGCTACTTTGCGCTTCCAACATCCGTTTGGGGAGGGTCTGTGACAGCTCCCGACGGGAGGCCTGCATCCCGATAGCAGAAGTCCAAGCTCCCTTTCTTTGTGTGTAGGTCCAAATATCACAATATCACGCACCACGCAGGAAAAAGTCTTAATTACTCAGCGTCGTAATCAATCTCGCTGAAGAAAAGGTCGTTAAAATAATCCTCAACCTTCTCAAATTCGTCATCGTCATCGACGCTTTCCAAAATAATGTCATCGCCGTCTTCAAAGACCTTCAAAATAACGTATTCCTCGCTCTCCTCATCGGCAGGCTCAAGAGCAAAATAAAGTTGATCGTCAATTTCGGCTCTTGCAATAAGAGCAAAATCCTTTTCTTCGCCCGTTTCCTCGTCTGTAAGAGTGAAAATAGGAGCTTCGTCAAGCTCTTCAACATTCTTGTTTTCAATATTGTCGTTCATTGTTAATCTCCATAGATTTATTCTAAATATATTTTATTATATATTTACCGCATTGTCAAGTGGTAATTACAGTAAATCTGATAAAATAGCATTACTTAGGTAGAATCCCTTTTCAGTTAAAGCTATCGAATCGCCCTGCCGAATCATATATTCGGCTTTAATATAATCATTTATCTTTTTCTCTCTTCCAACGGTGAAATCCGAACCGAAAGCGCTTTGATATTCCGTAAGAGAAATACCGTCTGCCGTCCTAAGTCCGAGCATACAAAATTCAAATGCTTCGGAACCGTTATCTCTTTCTTCTTCATTTACGTATTGCGCGGGATTATCAGAAATATATTCTGAAATTATGTTCGAGTTACCGTATCTTTTTGACTCAAAATAGGAATACGCCGCCACTCCGACACCGATAAAATCATCCATTTTCCAATATTTCATATTATGGCGTGATTCAAATCCCGATTTGGAATAATTGGATATTTCATAGTGACGGTATCCGTTATTAGACAAAAAGCGACAGGCGAACTCATACATATCGCATTCTTCATCCTCGCTCGGAAAATTAAGCGCTGCTCTGTTTTCGAAAAGCCAAGTTCCCTCTTCAAGAATCAAACCGTACGCCGAGATGTGTTCGGGACAAAGAGACACCGCAGCCTTAAGCGTTTCCTTGAAGCTTTCAAGACTCTGCTCGGGAATTCCATACATCAAATCGATGCCAACGTTCGTTATTCCCACGTCGCGAATTAAATTGTAAGCTTCAAGAAAATCATCGTAATTATGAATTCTGCCAAGCAATTCAAGCTCATTTGCATGAATTGATTGCAACCCAATGCTAACGCGGTTTAGTCCTCTCGCAATAAACGCTTCGAGCTTTTCTCGCGTTAATGTTTTGGGATTGGACTCGATGGAAAATTCACATTCGGGAAGTATTTTAAAGCTTTCTTCTATTGCATCGCATATCATGGAAATCTCATGCGGCTCGAGAAGAGAGGGCGTGCCGCCACCAAAAAATATAGTATCAACAGTGATTTTTTCTTCTCTTTTATACGATAAAATTTCTTTAATCATCTGTGATATGTATTTTCTTCTTGTTTCTAAACCGATATCCGAAAATGAGCAAAAATCGCAGTAATTACACTTTTTTACACAGAACGGAACGTGAATATAAAGTCCTACGGAATCAGCTTTCATCATCCAGACGAAGAACTGCCATAAACGCCTCGGGCGTCACCTCAACGCTTCCGAGCTTACGCATCTTCTTTTTACCTTCCTTCTGCTTCTCAAGCAGTTTCTTCTTTCGGGTTATATCACCGCCGTAACACTTTGCAAGTACGTCTTTGCGCATTGCCTTAACCGTTTCGCGAGCTATTATTTTAGAACCGATTGTTGCCTGAATTGGAATTTCGAAGAGCTGACGCGGAATGTTTTCCTTAAGCTTTTCTGCAATTTTGCGCGCTCTTGTATACGCTCTGTCCTCAAAAACGATGAAGGAAAGTGCATCAACCACCTCACCGTTGAGCATAAAATCAAGCTTAACAAGCTTTGATTCCTTGTATCCCTTAAGCTCATAGTCAAGAGAAGCATATCCCTTGGTCCTACTCTTCAGAGCGTCAAAGAAATCGTATATTATT